>NZ_CDROCK010000010.1:0-135297 GCF_977020205.1 Pseudomonas sp. AIG
AAGTATTTTTGGCGGCCTTTTCCCAAAAAAAACGCCCAAGATCCCCCCCGGAGATTCCTGGGGGGGGCACGTCTACCTCGACAAGCACACCCGCCGCATCACCGCCACCGCGCGTCTGGATCGCTACCTCGACAAGACCCCGGCCAACTATAGCCAGGGCCAGGAAGTTGATCTGCTGGTTGCCGAAGCCACCGACATGGGCTTCAAGGCGATCATCAACAACAAGCACTGGGGTTTGATTCACAAGAACGAAATCTTCAAGTTCATGCGTGCCGGCATGATCGAGAAGGGCTATATCAAGGAAATCCGTGCCGACGGCAAGATCGCCCTGAGCCTGCAACCGGTTGGCCAGGAAGCGGCCAGCAGCCTGAACTCGAAGATCCTCGCCAAGTTGCGCGACAATAGCGGCACCTTGCCGGTCAGCGACAAGAGTGATCCGGCGCTGATCAGCAGCCTGTTTGGCGTCAGTAAAGGCAACTTCAAGAAGGCCATCGGTGCGCTGTACAAGGAAGGCAAGATCGTCATTCACGCCGATCGCATTGAACTAACCTGAGCCTTGGGTGGCCCATCCTGCATGGGCACACACGAGGTCGGGTCGATGAAAAAAGCGCTGATTGGCTATGTTGCAACGCTGCTGACGTTCCTGCTGCTCGACGGCATCTGGCTCGGCCTGTTGATGGCGCCGACCTATCGCGAATTGCTCGGTCCGTTGATGCTCGAAAAACCGCTGCTGGTTCCGGCAGCGGTTTTTTATTGCCTGTATGTTTTTGGTTGTGTGGTGTTTGTGGTGACGCCGGCAGTGAGCTGGCAGCGCGCCGCGAAGATGGGCGCGTTGTTGGGGCTGGTGGCGTACGGCACGTATGACCTGACCAACTGGGCGACGTTGCGCGGTTGGTCGGTGCAGGTGACGTTGATGGATTGGGCGTGGGGGACGTTTGCGACTGCTGTGGCTTGTAGCGTCGGGTTTTTGCTGGCGAGGCGGTTGGGCAAGGTCTGATCCGAGAGGTAGATAAGCAATGCCGGCCTCTTCGCGAGCAGGCTCGCTCCCACAGGGAAATGCATTCCAATTGTGGGAGCGAGCTTGCTCGCGAAGGGCGGCGTAGCCGACAGCCATTCACCACTGACGTCACTGAAGCACAAAATGTCTTTTCCAGACGGCTTTTTCCCTCTGACTGATTGATAATCCCCAGCACTGTTTTCTGACCATTGGATGGCCTGCCATGTTGTGTGTGTTCGAGGTGTTGAGGTGAGTGTCGAGCGGCGCAATGCCGACAGTTTTGCCCTGCAAGTGATGATCGGCCTGTGCCTGATCTGGGGCGTGCAGCAAGTGATGATCAAATGGGCGGCGCCGGACATCGCGCCTGTCATGCAAGCGGCCGCGCGCTCTGGGATCTCTGCGTTGCTGGTGGGCTTGCTGATCTGCTGGAAGGGCGGCTGGGATCAGGTCGGCACGACCTGGCGCGGTGGCTTGCTGGCCGGTGCCCTGTTCGGTCTGGAGTTCTTCTTCATCGCTGAAGGCCTGCAACTGACCACTGCCGCCCACATGTCGGTATTTCTCTACACCGCACCGATTTTCACCGCGCTCGGCGTGCACTTCCTGTTGGCCAGCGAGCGGCTGCGGCCGTTGCAATGGCTGGGCATTCTGCTCGCGTTTATCGGCATCGCGATTGCCTTCGCCGGTGGCGTGTCATGGGACAACCTCGACCGGCGCATGCTGTTGGGCGATGCCTTTGGCGTACTGGCCGGTGCCTGTTGGGGCGCAACCACGGTGGTGGTGCGCGCCTCACGGCTGTCGGAAGCTCCGGTGACGCTGACCTTGTTCTACCAGTTGATCGTCGGCTTCCTCGGCCTGCTGCTGATCGCGCTGTTCAGCGGCCAGATCACCCACGTCAGCCTGACCACCGTGGCAGTGGCCAGTGTGCTGTTCCAGGGGCTGGTGGTGTCGTTCTTCAGTTACCTGATCTGGTTCTGGTTGCTGCGTCGTTATCTGGCGGCGAACCTTGCGGTGTTTTCGTTCATGACGCCGCTGTTCGGCGTGACCTTCGGCGTGATTCTTCTGGGCGAACAGTTGAGTGTGAACTTCGTGATCGGCGCCGTTCTCGTGCTGCTCGGTATCACTTTTGTCAGCGCCGAGCAGTGGCTGCGTCGGCGTTTGCGCAAAGCGCTGGGTCAACGCTAGGCGCCTGCATCGCCAAGCCGCCGGCAATCAGCAAGCCGCTGCCGGCGAGCACCAGTGCCGGATGCAGGCCGCCGCTGAAATGGCTGCTCAGCGCTGCCAGCAACGGGCCGCTGAGTTGGCCCACGGCAAAGCAGGCGGTGAGCATGCCGGCGTTGCGCTGGGTGGCATGCGGCGCCAGTTCCCGCGAGCGTTGCATGACCAGTTGCATGCAAGCCAGAAATGGCGTGCCGCACAGGATCACGCCCAGCGCGAGGCCGAGACCACTGCTCAATAGACAGGCGAACACGCCAGCCGCTTGCAGCCACAGCGTCGCCATTAACCAATGCCGTGTGGTTTCTGGATCGTGACGCCGCAAGCTCACCAGCAACACGCCGAGCGCAGCGGCCAGACCGAAGCAAGGCCAGAACAGATCGGCCTGCCACTGCCCATGAAACTGCGCATTGGCCATTTGCGAGAGGAAGGTCGCCGGAATGATGTAACCGACGCCGTACAGCGCATAAATCACCGCCAACCGCCCGATACCCCGATTCGATGGACTGACCGCCGCCACAGCAACAGTAGCCATTGCGACGGGCGTCGGCAGCAATCGCCATACGCCCAACATCATCACCAACGCAGACGCGGCATAAATCAGCCACAACGTCGCGGACGTCTGGTTCAGCAGATGTGAGACCAGCGCCATCAACCCTGTCAGAAAAATTCCCAACCCCGGTCCGGCAAACACCAGTGCGCCCAAACGTGGACGACCCGCAGTGGCAGCCAGCGGCTGACTTAACGAAGTGATCATCACCAGCACCCACGCACTCGCCACCCCCGTGCCAAAACGCAGCACGAGGTGCGACCAGAAACCATCGGCCCAAAACGACGCCAGGGTCAGCAGCACGCACAACCACAAGCCGCCGTGCAGGCGCCGCTGAACCTGCTGCGGGCGATGGGCGAACATCGCGTCCACCGCGCCAAGCAGGTAGCCGAGGTAGTTGGCCGCCGCAATCAGACCGGCGGCCGTCAGGTCGATCTGGCCTTCGCTGAGCAGGTGTGGCATTTGCGGGGTGAGGGCGAAACGCCCGATGCCCATGGCCATCATCAGGGCCACGAAGCAGGCGGATAAGCGAATCAGGGGCGACATGGTCGGGATTCCTTGGAAGCATCAATGACCGTCAGGCTAGGACTGATTGACTTTCTTTAAAATTGAATAATAGTGAGTAACTTGTTCTGTTCTGGAGAAAGGTTGTGGAATTCAGCCAACTGCGGATCTTTCAGGCCGTGGCCGAGGAGGGTTCGATTACCCGCGCCGCCGAACGACTGCATCGAGTGCCGTCGAACCTGTCGACCCGGCTCAAACAGCTTGAAGAACAACTGGGGGTAGAGCTTTTCGTCCGTGAGCGTCAGCGTTTGCAGCTGTCGCCTGCGGGAAAAGTCTTGCTGGACTACACCGGCAAACTGTTCGCCCTGCGCGATCAGGCCAGTGCGGCGGTCATGGGCGGCAAACCGGCCGGCGATTTCGCTCTGGGCACCATGTACAGCACGGCGGCAATTCATCTGCCGGCGCTGCTGGCGCGCTATCACAAGCAATATCCAGCGGTGAATCTGCAGGTGCAGTCGGCGCCGAGCGGGGAGTTGCTGGAAGGTCTGCTCACCGGGCGTCTTGATGCGGCGCTGGTGGATGGTCCGCTGGAGCTGGCCGGACTGGACGGTGTGCCGTTGTGCGAAGAACGTTTGGTGTTGATCACCGAACCTGATCATCCGCCAGTACATAGCGCCCGGGACGTTGAAGGGCGATCGGTGTTCACCTTTCGTCGCGGATGTTCGTATCGCATGCGCCTGGAGGCGTGGTTTTCGCACTATCACGCGGCGATGGGCCGGGCGATGGAGATCGAGTCCTATCAGGGCATGCTCGCCTGCGTGATTGCCGGCAGCGGCGTGGCGCTGATGTCGGAGTCGATGCTGGCCAGTCTGCCGGGCCGCGACAGCGTGGCGATGCATCCGTTGGCCGAGCCATTCGTGGGTGCGACAACGTGGCTCATGTGGCGCAAAGGCATGGTCGGCGCCAACCTCAATGCCTGGATTGAGGTGCAGCAGGCGGTCTATCCTGCGGCTCAGATCGAAACTCGGGAAACAGCTTGAACCACTGTCCGCGAACTCTGTTCAATTCAGTAACAGATCATTGCGGATTTGGCCGAGCATTGCGTAGGACTTCGGACTATTATCAGTGCGAAGCGGCCTCAGAATTCCGGCCGCTCAGCACCACCCTGAAGGGGGCATGACGATGAAAGAGAAAATTCAAAACTGGCTGCACGATTTGGGTGTTGCCCTCGGTTTGATCGAACCGCCTCTGCAACCTGTACCGATCCGCACCGATGACGAGCAGCGCCGCCGTCAACAAAGGCGCCGGTAACGCCCCCGATCCGAGATCAACGGATTCAAGATCAAGAGATCGCAGCCTTCGGCAGCGCCTGCACGGATAAATGTAGGCGCTGCCGAAGGCTGCGATCTTTTGCTTTTAATGACGCCCGATTTCAAGCAAGAACCGGCTCAAGTCATTCGCGGTCTTCGCGGTCTTGAGCATGCGGTCTTCCTCGGCGGTGAATGCCGTCAGTCCGAATTCATCTTCCAGATGAAAGATCAGATCCTCGATATCGGCTTTCTCCAGACCCAGTTGCACCAGACTGGTGTTGTCGGTGAATTCGCGGGTTTCCAGCAAACGCCGGATGTATCGGTGCACGGCGGCACGCACGGCAGCTCTTCTCATGGCAGGTTTTTCTGATTGTTGTTTTGCTTGAGTGAAGCAGGCCTCAGGCGTGGCGGCGCAACCACTCGTCAATCATCGAGCGCAAATGCTCCCCGGAAAAACTGCCGAAATGCCCGCCATGCACGGTGCGGATCGGCAACGCCTGCAAACGTCGCAGGCTAGCGGCGTAATCATCAAGATTGGAGTGGTAGGCGTCTTCGATCAGCGGCCCGTTGTAGATGATGTCGCCGCTGAACAGCGTCTCAGTCGCCGCCTCATACAGGCTGATGCCACCCGGCGAATGCCCCGGCGTGTGCAGCACCTGCAGCGTACGATTGCCGAGATCGAGCACATCACCGTCCTCGACAAACCCGGTCGCCGGCGCGGCTTTGACCCGGTATTCGGCGTAGCACAACGGGCAATCCGGATGCGCCTCGAACATGTCATCGCCGACGAACGCGCGACTCAAATCATTCTCGCCGTCCGGCGCCGCAAGAATGTCGGCCTCGGCGCGATGTACCAGACGCTCGGCAAATTCGTGATGCCCGGCGATATGGTCGAAATGGCAATGACTGGCCACCGCCACCAGCGGACGCTCGGTGATCCACGGCAACTGCTCCCGCAAGCTCACCAGCCCCGAACCGCTGTCCAGCAACAGGTCTTTGTCGCGGCCCTGCACATGCCAGAGGTTGCAGCGGTAGAACGGCCGAATGTACGGCTCGTGAATAAGCCGGATGCCATCGCTCAGGTGCTGCACTTCAAACCACTGATCGCGCGAAACGATCTTCATAAATCATTTTCTCCAGGCGTAAAAAAACGGGTGTGGCAACCGACGCCACACCCGTCGAAGAAAGCATCAAGTCGTTACATCAGAGCTTAGATCGCACTCGCCACGGTTGCCGGGCGAGGGGAGACCAGGCTGACCACCACAAAACTCACCAGACCTACGCCGAGGCTGTAGTAGATCGGCGTGTTGGCATCCAGACCGTCCTTGAACATGAACAGCAGTGCGGTGGCGAAACCCAGGCCCATGCTGGCGATGGCGCCGGCGGTGGTTGCGCGTTTCCAGAATATTGCCCCCATCAACGGGATCAGCATGCCGCCCACCAACAGGTTGTAGGCGAGGGTCAGCGCACTGATCACATCGTTCACCACCAGCGCGATACCCAGCACAACGATGCCGGTCAGCAGGGTGAACAGGCGGTTGATGCCCAGGCTCGACGGTTTACCGCCACGCAGCTTCGGCAGCAGGTCTTCAGTCAACGTGGTGGCGGCGGCGAGCAAGCCGGCGCTGGCGGTGGACATCATTGCCGCCAGTGCCGCAGCGATCACCAGGCCACGGATGCCGTCCGGCAGCGACAGTTTGACGATGGCGGCGAAGGCGTTGTTGACGTTGTCCAGATCCGGGATCAGCACGTGCGCAGCCATGCCGATCAGCGCGCAGGCCAGGCCGTAGACGATGCAGTAGATGCCCGCGATGCTGCCGGCGTATTGCGCGACTTTCGCGGTTTTGACGGTGAACACCCGTTGCCAGATGTCCTGACCGATCAGGATGCCGAAGAAGTAGATCATGAAGTAAGTGATGATCGTGTCCCAGCCGATGGTGGTGAAGCTGAAGGCAGTTGCCGGCAGTTTCAGCACCAGTTCGTCCCAACCGCCGACGCGGTACAGGCAGATCGGCAACAGGATGAACATCAGGCCCACGGTCTTGATGATGAACTGGACGATGTCAGTCAGGGTCAACGACCACATGCCGCCGATCGCCGAATAAACCACCACCACGCCGCCGCCGAGCAGCACCGAGATCCAGAACGGCAGGCCGAACAACACTTGCAGCACGGTGCCGATGGCGAGGATCGAGGTCACGCCGATCATCAGTGCGTAGGCCAGCATGATTGCTGCGCTCGCCGAGCGGGCCATCGGGTTGTAGCGTTTTTCCAGGACCTGGGTAACGGTGTAGATCTTCAGTTTCAGCAGCGGTTTGGCGAGGAACAGGTTCAGCGCAACGATGCCGCAACCGAGGGCTGCGCACAGCCAGAAACCGGAAATGCCATGCACGTAACCCAGACGCACGGTGCCGACGGTGGACGCACCACCGAGCACGGTAGCGGCCATGGTGCCCATATACAGGCTCGGGCCGAGGTTTCGACCGGCAACGAGAAAGTCCTCGTTGGTCTTGGCCTTGCGCATGCCGAAGTAGCCGAGCAAGAGCATGCCGGCGGCGTAGATGAGGACGACGAATAAATCCAAAGCCATGATGGCGTGTCTCCGATTGTCTTTTTTATGGTGAGGCTGAATTCGAATCTCCCTGTGGGAGCGAGCTTGCTCGCGAAAGCGATCTGTCAGTCACATCACCTTTGAATGTGCCGCCGCCTTCGCGAGCAAGCTCGCTCCCACAGGGTTTTGTGTTTAATCAGGCGGCTTGGCGCAGTTCAGGTTTTTCTATGACTTGGCTGCGCGCATCCGTCGGGCCGAACACTTCGCGCGGTTCCGGGAACAGGCTCAGCAGCGTCAGGTACACCACCGAGGCCAGGCCCAGGGTCACCGGCAAACTGATGTCGATGCCACCGGCCATTTCACCCAGCGGGCCAACGAACTGCCCCGGCAAATTGACGAAGCACAGGCCGACCGCCGCGCTCGGGATCCATGCGCCCAGACCGCGCCAGTTCCAGCCGTGGCTGAACCAATAGCGCCCGCCCTGTTCGCCACGGGTGAACACTTGCAGGTCATCCGGGCAGTAGAAGCCGCGACGCACCAACAGGCCGATGATCATGATCACCATCCATGGCGTGGTGCAGGTGATGATCAGCACGGCGAAAGTCGACACGCTCTGCACCAGGTTCGCCGCAAAGCGACCGATGAAGATGAAGGCAATCGACAGCACGCCGATCAGCAGCGTCGCTTTCACGCGCGACAGCACCCGCGGAAACACGCTGGACATGTCCAGCCCGGTGCCATACAGCGAGGTGGTGCCGGTGGACATGCCGCCGATCACCGCAATCAGGCACACCGGCAGGAAGAACCAGCTCGGCGACACCGCCAGCAAACCGCCGACATAGTTGTTCGCCGCGATGTAGTCCGGTGCCTTGATCGCGACGATGGTCGCGGTGGTCAGGCCGAACAGGAACGGGATGAACGTGGCGATCTGCGACAGCACCACCGCCGCCATGATGCGTTGCTTGGAGGTGTCACGCGGGATGTAGCGCGACCAGTCACCGAGGAACGCGCCGAAGGAAATCGGGTTGCTCATCGCCACCAGCGCAGCGCCGATGAACGCGGCCCAGAAGCCCGGCTGACCGAGATTCACCGTACCGGCGTAGTTCACATCGAAAGGACCGGCGAAGGCGAAGATGCCCAGCAGGAACAAAAGGCTGGCGCTCCACACCGCGATCTTGTTCACCCACAGCAGAAAGCGGAAGCCGTAGATGCACACGGTCAGCACCAGGATCGCGAACAGCCCGTAGGCCAGGCCCAGGGTCAGGTCGGTTTCCGGCAGACCGATCAGGCGTTTCGCACCGCCGATCAGCGCATCGCCCGAACTCCACACCGAGAGCGAGAAAAACGCGATAGCGGTCAACAGCGACAGGAACGAACCGACGATCCGCCCGTGCACGCCGAAATGCGCACCGGACGACACGGCATTGTTGGTGCCGTTGAGCGGGCCGAACAGGCCCATCGGTGCGAGGATCAGCGAGCCGAGCAGCACGCCCGACACAATCGCCCAGACGCCGGCCTGAAAAGACAGACCGAACAGCACCGGGAAACTGCCGAGCACGGCGGTGGCAAAGGTATTCGAACCACCGAAGATCATCCGGAACAAGTCCGTCGGGCCTGCGCTGCGTTCGTGGTCCGGGATCTGTTCGACCCCGTGGGTTTCAATCTGCGTAAGGCTTTGGTCGTTGTTGTTGTTATTCATGATCTGCTCCGATCATAAAGGCGCGCCTCATCGTGCGTGAGGCGTCACCTGTTTGGCTAAGGGGATGGCAGCCCTTCCGGCATCGCGGACAAATGTTCGTGGCAGGCCAGCCAATGGCCTTGTTGTTCTAGGCTCGACGCGTGTTTCTTGAAAACAATCGTCTCGCGCTCCTGGCTGAAGTGTTGCTCCCCTTGCATGCGCAGCTCGGTGGCCACGTCATGGATGAAAATCGCCACATCACCTTGCAGGCTGACGAAGGCGTTGCTTGAGGTGCACGCAAGCACCTCGAAGCCATCCTCGGCGCGCCAGTTGTCCCACAAGGCCTGATAGGCATCGCGCGACAGCAACGGCTGTTCGAGGGTGTAGAAGACGAAACTCGCATCGGCGCTGAAGGCGCCGAAGTAAGCTTCGCGATCGTTACGGGCGAAGGCGGCCACCAGATCGGCGGCCGCTCGCAAAACCTGATCACGTTCGTTCATGACCCGATCCTCAGCGATGGACCACGCCAGGCAGTACGCAGAGCATTTCGTACAGCAGGTTGGCGGCCAGCAGCGAGGTGTTGCCGGTGGTGTCATAAGCGGGCGAGACTTCTACCAGATCGCAACCGATCAGGTCGAGACCTTGGCAGCCACGAACGATTTCAATCGCCTGAATGGTCGTCAGACCACCGATTTCCGGGGTGCCGGTGCCCGGCGCCCAGGCCGGGTCGATGCCGTCGATGTCGAAGCTCAGATACACCGGGCCACCACCGACTTTCTCGCGAACTTCAGCCATCAGTGGCGCCAGCGACTTGTGCCAGCACTCTTCGGCCTGCACCACGCGGAAACCCTGATCGCGGCTCCAGTTGAAGTCATCAGCGGTGTAACCCTGCGCACGCAAACCAATTTGCACCACGCGGTCGCAGTCCAGAAGGCCTTCTTCGACGGCACGACGGAAGGTCGTACCGTGGGCGATCTTCTCGCCGAACATGTGATCGTTGACGTCAGCGTGGGCATCGATGTGCACCAGACCGACCTTGCCGTGCTTTTTATGAATCGCCCGCAGGATCGGCAGGGTGATGGTGTGGTCGCCACCCAGGGTCATCGGGATCACGTTGTGCTCGAGGATGTTGTCGTAGGCTTCTTCGATGATGCGCACGGCGTCGAGCAGGTTGAAGGTGTTGATTGCCACGTCACCGATGTCGGCGACCGACAGCGAGTCGAACGGCGCAGCGCCGGTGGCCATGTTGTACGGGCGGATCATCACTGATTCGGTGCGGATATCGCGTGGCCCGAAACGGGTGCCGGGGCGCAGCGAAGTACCGATGTCCAACGGCACGCCTACGAAAGCAGCGTCCAGGCCGGCAGCGGTCGGTACATGGGGGAGTCGGAGCATGGTGGCGATGCCGCCGAAGCGCGGCATTTCGTTGCCGCCCAGTGGTTGGTGAAGAATCTTGTCCACGGGTAAGGCCTCATCGTCTTTGTTTTATTTATGTCGGCGCGCCGTTCAGCAAGGGTTCGGACGCCGCTGTGGGGCCGATGATGCGAAATGTAGTGCGGCGGAAGAATCGCTACGGGCAAAAACTTAGTTCAGATTTTTCTAAACTAATGCCAGACTTCCGCACCTGCTCGTTCCCATGCTCCGCGTGGGAATGCATCTACGGACGCTCCGCGTCCAGCCGTACTCGCAGGTGACGCAGAGCGTCACGGGCTGCATTCCCACGCAGAGCGTGGGAACGATCCTTGGAGTAGACATGGCCAACGCTTTACCCGACCTGAAACTGTTGCGCATCTTCGTCAGCGTGGTCCGTCATCAGGGTTTCGCCAACGCCCAACAGGAACTCAACCTGTCGACCTCGGCGATCAGCACCTACATGAGCCAGCTCGAAGCCGCGCTCGGCCTGGTGCTGTGCCATCGCGGGCGCGGCGGGTTCAGTCTGACCAGCAAGGGTGAATTGTTCCATCAGGAAACCCTGCGCCTGCTCGCCGAACTCGAAGGTTTCGAGCAATACGCCGCCGCGCTCAAGGGCGAACTGCGCGGCACACTTAACCTCGGCGTGATCGACTCCACCGTCAGTGACAAGGCCTTGCCGTTCGCCGAAGCCATCGGTGCCTACAGTCAGGAACACCCGGCGGTGCATTTGCATTTGTCGGTGATGAGCCCGTACGAACTGCAACTCGGCGTGCAGGACAACCGCCTCGATCTGGCCATCGGTGCGTTTTCCACGCGCATGAGCGGCCTGATCTACATGCCGCTGTACCGCGAGCAGCACTGGTTGTATTGCAGTAGCCGCCATCCGTTGTTCAACGAGCGGCGCATTCCCGAACAAGTCATCACCCAGCAACGCATGGTCGGGCGCGGTTACTGGAGCCAGGCGGAGCTGGCGCGACACGGCTTCAAACACAGCGCGGCGACGGTGGAAAGTATGGAGGCGCAGCTTATTCTGGTGCTGTCCGGCGCCTACATCGGTTACTTGCCAGAACACTACGCTCAGGCCTGGGCCGACAAGGGCGATTTGCGCGTGTTGCTGCCAGCGACGTTTGGTTATCAGGCGCCGTTTTCGATGATCATGCGCCGGGGCCGCAGCCGTGAGCCGTTGATCCAGACTTTCCGTGATTTGCTCAAAGCTCAGCTCAATCAGGCTTAGCTTGTAGGGAAAAGAAGTATGTCCAGAATTCAATGCTCGCGCTGCCTGCGCCCCCAGACCCATTGCCTGTGCCCACTGATCCCGAGCCTCGACAGCCGCACGCGGGTGTTGCTGTTGCAGCATCCGAGCGAGGTCAATCATGCGTTGAATACCGCACGGTTGGCGGCACTCGGTTTGACCAATGCCGAGCTGATTGTCGGTGAAGTATTCGAGGATTTGCCGGCGCTGTTGAACCGGCCGGGGTATCAGGCGCGATTGTTGTTTCCCGCCGATGATGCGCAGCCGATGCAGGCTTATGGTGCGTCCGATGAACCACTGTTGCTGGTCGTTCCGGATGGCACCTGGCGCAAGGCGCGCAAGATGTTGCACCTCAATCCGCTGCTGGCGGCGTTGCCACGGGTGACGTTGGCCGAAGGTGGCGTGTCGCGCTATCGCTTGCGCAAGGCACCGGGACCGGGGGCGTTGTCGACGATCGAGGCGATTGTGCAGGCGTTGCAGACGCTGGAGGCGCCGGCGTCATTCGAGCCGTTGCTCAAGCCGTTCGAAGCGTTGATCGAGGGGCAGATTGCGGCGATGGGGGAGGAGACCTTCCAGCGTAATCATGGCGACAAATGATCGTTCCCACGCTCTGCGTGGGAATGCATCCAGTGACGCTCTGCGTCACCGTCGTGAAGGGACGCGGAGCGTCCCGGGCGGCATTCCCACGCGGAGCGTGGGAACGATCATTGGCTAGCGCTCACGCATCGCTTCGGTCCGCGCTTTCAACACTGGTTTGAGCAGATAATCCAGCACACTTTTCTCTCCGGTAATAATGTCCACCGTCGCCACCATCCCCGGAATAATCAGCAACGGTTTCACATCCCCGCCCAAGTGGTTTTTATCGGTACGCACCTGAATCAGATAGAAGCTGTTGCCCTTGTCATCGGTAATCGTATCAGCGCCAATCAGCTCGAGCTTGGCACTCAGCCCACCATAAATCGTGTAGTCGTAGGCACTGAACTTGACCATGGCTTTCTGGCCCGGATGCAGGAATGCGACATCCTGTGGCCGTACTTTGGCCTCGATCAGCAAGTTATCTTCCAACGGCACGATTTCAACCATGTCGCTGCCCGGTTGAACCACGCCGCCGATGGTGTTGACCTTCAATTGCTTGATCACCCCGTGCACCGGTGAGGTCACGGTAGTGCGGGTCACGCGGTCGTCGATGGCGATGCTGTTGGCGGTGATTTTCGACAGGTCGGTGCGTTTTTCATTCAGCTCTTTGGCCGCCTCCGAGCGGAAGGTTTGCTCCGACTCGTCGATCTTGCTGCGGATCTCGGCAATCGCCGATTCGGCGCGGGGAATCGCCAGGGTCGTGGCGTTCAATGAGCCTCGGATTTCTACCGCGCTGCGCTTGAGGCGGAGAATTTCCACGGGTGACACCGCCCCGGTTTTCACCAACGGTTCGGACATGTTCATTTCTTGCTGCAGCAACGCCAGACTGGAACTGAACTGGCCTTGCTTGGAGCGAAACTCGGCGAGTTCCTGGGTTTTCTGCCGCAGTTGTTCGCTGAGCGTGCGCTGCTCGCTGGCCAAACGGCGCTGGCGTTGTTCGTACAGTGAGCGTTCGTCCTCGGCGACTTGCGGTGCCTTGGCGATCACTTCATCGGACAGCTTGAATGGCCGCCCCTCGGCTTCTGCGGAGAGCCGTTCGACCTGCGCGGTCAACGCATAACGATCGGCCTCGCTTTCGCCCTTGTTCGAGCGAAAGCGCGTGTCATCCAGGCGCAGCAAGGTATCGCCCTTGTTCACCATTTGCCCTTCACGCACAAAGATCTCGGTGACGATGCCGCCCTCAAGGTTCTGGATCACCTGAACCTTGCTCGACGGAATCGCCTTGCCTTCACCCATGGTGACTTCTTCGAGCACGGCAAACTTGGCCCAGACCACCGCA
The DNA here is from genome assembly GCF_977020205.1 of Pseudomonas sp. AIG. Taxonomy (NCBI): domain Bacteria; kingdom Pseudomonadati; phylum Pseudomonadota; class Gammaproteobacteria; order Pseudomonadales; family Pseudomonadaceae; genus Pseudomonas; species Pseudomonas sp. AIG. The sequence goes on from NZ_CDROCK010000010.1 coordinate 13,383, forward strand.
CTGATCAGCAGCGCCGCCGCCAGCCACACGGTGATCCGCGACCAGCGCGGCGAATCCTGTAACGACGCGCCGGCGGTTTCCGGCATGAATTCGGCTTCGGCGCTTTTGCCGAAACTGTCGAAGTAGCCGCGATCTTTGCTATCGGAGGAAGCAGACATGGGGCAACTCCTAAACCGCCGCCGAGCCGACACGGCCCTTGCGCAGTGCATCGATGACCGCTTCTTTCGGACCGTCGGCGACGACCCGGCCGTTGTCCAGCACCAGCAAGCGGTCTACCAGGCTCAGCATCGAAGTGCGGTGGGTGACCAGCAGCAAGGTCTTGCCTTGCACCCAGCCGTGCAGCTTCTGCCGCAGTTGGTCTTCGCTGCTGTTGTCCATGGCGCTGGTGGGTTCGTCGAGCAGCATGATCGGCGGATCGAGCAACAGCGACCGCGCCAGCAAAACAGCCTGGCGCTGGCCGCCGGAGAGCAATTGCCCGCGCTCGCCCACTGGCCGATCAAAGCCCTGCGGATGCTGGCGGGCGAGTTCGGTGACGCCGGTCAGTTCGGCGACTTCGAGCATGCGTGAATCGCTGATGTAGCGCGCGCCGAGGGTCAGGTTGTCGCGCAAACTGCCGGCCAGCAGCGGCAGATCGTGGGCGACGTAACCGATCTGTTGGCGCAGGTCGGCGACATCCAGTTGCCGCAGGTCGAGGCCGTCGAGCAACAGTTGGCCTTCCTCGGGTTCATAAAAGCCCATGACCAATCGCGCCAACGTGCTTTTGCCCGAACCGCTACGACCGATGATGCCGACCCGCTCACCGGGTTTCAGGCTGAAGCTGACATTGCTCAGCGCCGGCGCATTCTGGCCGTTGTAATGAAAGGTCACGCCGCTGACGTCCAGCGCGCCTTGCAGTTGCGTGCGTTCCAGTGGCCGCTGTTTGCCGTCGCGCTCTTGCGGTAAAGCCATCAGCGCGTCAGTGCTTTTCATGGTCAGTTGCGCTTGCTGATAGCGGGTGATCAGCCCGGCGATCTGCCCCAGCGGCGCGAGCACGCGGCTGCCGAGCATGTAACTGGCGACCAGCGCACCGACGCTGAGGTTGCCGGCGATGATGCTGTAAACCCCGGCGACAATCGTCGCCATTCCCGAGAATTGTTGAATGAATAACGTGCCATTGGTGGCCAGCGCCGAGAGATTGCGCGCATGGCTGTCGAGGCGGGTGAGGGCGCCGTGGGTACTTTCCCATTTGTGCTGGCGCTCGCTCTCGGCGCTGCAGGCCTTGAGGGTTTCCAGGCCGCCAAGGGTTTCGATCAGCACGGCTTGGCGTTCGGCGCCGAGGCTCAGGCTCTTTTGCACGGTATCCCGCAGGCGCACCTGAATGATCATCGCGAAGAGGATCGTGATCGGAAATGCCAGCAGCGGAATCACCACCAGCCAGCCACCCAGCAGGCCGATCACCACCAGCATCAGCACCACGAAGGGCAGGTCGAGGAGCCTGGTGGGGGTTACCGCCGTGAGGAATTCACGCAGGCCCTGGAAGTCATGAATGCTTTGCGCGAAACCGCCGATGGTTGCCGGCCGTGCCTTCATTGACATGCCGGTGATGCGTTCAAATAAAGTCGCGGAAAGGATCACGTCGGTTTTCTTGCCAGCGGTGTCGAGCAGGTGCGCGCGCACCACCCGCAGGACCAATTCAAACCCGGTGCCGATCAGCAAACCGATCGACAGCACCCACAGGGTCGAGGTCGCCTGATTCGGCACCACGCGGTCGTAGGTTTGCATGACGAACAGCGGCACCATCAGGCCTAGCAAGTTGATCAGGAAACTGGCGAGGATCGCATCGCTGTAGAGCCATTTCGACAGCTTCAGGGTGTCGCGAAACCACGCATGCACCCGTGGCACCAGCGGTGAGCGCAGGTCTTCGAGTTCGTGGCGCGGCCGAGCGAACAAGGCCTGGCCGCTGTAGTGCTCGGTGAGTTCGTCGCGGCTGATCCATTGCTCGCCGCCATCGGCTTCGCTGGGCAGAATCAGCGCTTTGCCGTCGTCGCCGAAGCGCCGTAAAACAGCAGTGCGACCGTCGTTGAGCAGCAACAGAATCGGCAGATTGAGTGGCGAGATGTCTTTCAGCTCGCGGCGCAGAACCCGCGCCTGCAACCCGGCCCGGGCGGCTGCGCGCGGCAGCAGGTCGAGGCTCAGGCGCTGTTTGTTGAGGGGCAGCCCGGCACTCAGGCTGGCGCGACTGACCGTCGCGCCATGCAGTTTGCAGAGGATCAACAGACCGTCGAGTAACGGATCATCGAAGCTCAGCCGCGGATCGACCCCGGCGTTCCCGGGTTCCATGCTGGTCATATTGATCGCCTCTGTTGAACGGGCACGGGAATCCACACATTGATCGTTCCCACGCTCCGCGTGGGAATGCAGCCCGGGACGCTCCGCGTCCCAAAGCGGACGCAGAGCGTCCATTGAGGCATTCCCACGCAGAGCGTGGGAACGATCAACATGGGACTTACTTCAGTTCGGGCAGGCGCGCTTCGTTTTTCACTTCGGTCGCAGCGATCGCATCGGCCGGCAACACCACCCGTTGCTTGCTCAGCAACTGGCCCATGTTCGCCAGCACGCGGTACATCGAATATTCCTCGGTGTAGCGGATTTCGGTGTAACGACGGTTGGCGTTGTACAGCTCGTTTTCACTGTCGAGCAGGTCGAGCAGGGTGCGTTGGCCGAGGCCGAACTGATCCTGATACGCGGCGCGCACGCGTTTGGTAGTTTCGGCGTATTCGCGGGCAGTCGGGGTCTGCTTCTTCGCGTTAACCATGGCGTTCCACGCCAGGTGGATGTTTTCGTTGAGTTGGCGCAGGGCATTGTTGCGGATGTCCATCGCCTGATTGATCTGGTGCGCATCGGAGGCCAGTCGCGCCTTGTCGCTGCCGCCGCGGAACAGGTTGTAGTTCATCACCACACCGACGCGCCATTCGTTGTCGTGGCCTTCATCGCCCTGCACGTTGTTGTTCGCACCCACGGCCGCTTCAGCGTCGAAGCGTGGGTAGAACGGCGACTTGGCGACTTCGTACTGGCTCTCGGCCGATTGCACGTCAGCCTGTGCCGATTTCAGATACGGGTTGTTTTCGACCATGCTCTGCTGCGCTTCCGGCAGGCTGGTCGGCAATTCGCCACGGGTCGAAGCCGGGGTTTCCAGCTCATCGGGCATGCGCCCGACCACGCTGTAGAAATTCGATTCGGCGTCGGCCAGATCGACTTCGGCGGTGTCGAGGTTGTTCTGTGCCAATGCCTTACGAGCGACCGATTGATCGGAGTCAGCGGTACTGCCGACGCCACGCTCGGTGCGCAGGCCGATCTGGTCGTTGACGCGCAAGTGCGCCTGCAGGTTGTTGCGGGCCAGGGTCACCAGTTCGCGGCGCTTGAGCACTTCGAGGTAGACCTCGATGGTGCGCAGAGCCAGATCCTGGGCGGTGCCTTGCGCGTAGTAGGCGCGCGAATTGGACACGCCTTTGGTGCGCTCGACTTCATTGGCGGTGTTGAAACCGTCGAACAGCATTTGTCGCAAGCGCAGCTCGGACTGTGTGTAATTGAGGATTTCGGTGTGGTGATTGCCGAAGGCCCGGGTGTTGGTGTTGTCGCTATAGCCACGGCCGTAAGCGGCGTTCAAATCGACTGACGGATAGAAGCCGCCCTTGGCGACTTTGATTTGTTCATCTGCCGACAGGCGCGCATCCACGCGCGAGGCCAGTTCGGGGTGAGTGGCGATGGTGCTTTGAATAGCCTCGGTGAGGTTCATGGCCTGGGCTTGGGAAGTGCAAGCCATGGCCAGCAAAACCGCGCTGCAGAGGGGGGTTAGAACGCGCATGGGTGCATCTCCCTGAGTCCTGATGGTGTGTTACTGTCGCCAAATATTTGACGATATTTTTAGGTGTAGGCGTTTCACTCTTGTAACAACAGAGCTAAGAACATCCTGAAGCGTAGCTAAGAAAAAATTTTCATAAGGCTTATGCCGAAAAAAACTTATGCGCTTTGTAAAAACCGGCACATTGTTCAGCATGAAAGCCTTTGTTTTATGCGCTTTAGGGAGCGCAGGAAGGCTTGAGGAAAGTTCCACTCACTTTGCGACATACGGCGAAGTACTGCTGAAGGGGAGGGACGCGTAGCGGTTGATGAGCGACAGATTTTTGTCACTCGGGTGATTCACCACCGTTACGTAGCGTTAGTGGGCGTGCTGCCTCGATCAGGACTCGGAAGTGCTTGAAAGCACTGAAGTTTCCTCAAACAGCCACCTGCGAAACGAACTGTTGAAGGTGCGAGCGTCGCCTCCAACAACCCGATTGAGCCATGGGCTGCTTCGCTTACCAGTGCCGACGGTGGTCGGCAGCGGAGGATTTCACATGGCAACGCTCATCGGCACAGTCACTAAAGTCATTGGCCAGGTTTTCGCCCAGTCAGCCGACGGTACTAAACGCGCACTGGTTGAGGGGGATCGCCTGTATGCCGGCGATCAACTGATCACCGGCGCAGAAGGCGCCGTCGCCGTTCATCTGCAAAACGGCCAGGAATTGACCCTGGGGCGCGACAGCAGCCTGACCATGACCGGCCAGTTGCTGGCCGATCAGGCCGCCCACGTGAATGCGCCGGAAGCCTTGACCCCAAGCGAAGCGCAACTGACCGACGTTGAGCAAATCCAGAAAGCCATCGCCGCCGGTGATGACCCGAGCAAAACCGCTGAAGCCACGGCTGCCGGTCCCAACGCCCCGGGCGGTGCGCCGGGTGAGCTGGGCGGCGGCCACAGTTTTGTCTTGCTGACGGAAGTCGGCGGCCGGGTCGATCCGATCATCGGTTTCCCCACTGCCGGGTTCGGCGGTATTCCTGAATTCCCCGAAGAACGCCACAACGCGGTGATCGACAACGGCGACAACACCCCGGCAGTCGTGGTGCCGCCACCGGTCAACAATCCGGTAACCCTCACTGGCCTGGCCGTGCTCGGCGGCGAACTCAATCTCAATGAAGCCAATCTGCCTGACGGTTCGGCCGCCAACCCCGGCGCGCTCACCCAAAGCGGCAGCTTCAGCGTGTCGGCACCGGACGGTCTGACCAGCCTGAGCATCGGTGGCATCAACCTGATCAATGGCGGCGTAGCGGTCGGCTTCCCGCAATCGATCACCACTCAACTGGGCAACACGCTGACCATCACCGGTTACAACCCGAGCACCGGCGTGGTCACTTACAGCTACACCCTCAACGGCAACGAAAGCCATGCGGCCGGCGACGGCGCCAACAACCTCAGCGAACAGTTCACGGTGATTGCCGGCGACAGCAATGGCGACACGGCGACCGGCACGCTCGACGTCAACATCACCGACGACGTACCGAAAGCGTTCGATGACAGCAATGGCACGGCGTCAGAGACCCTGCTGACACTGACCGGCAACGTTCTGACCAATGACGTGCAAGGTGCCGACCGCGTGCCCACCGGGCCCGTCACTCCGGGCACTTTCACCGGCACGTACGGCACCTTGGTGCTCAATGCCAACGGCACTTACACCTATACCCTCAACACCAACGACGCCGATTTCAAAAATCTGCACGGTGGCGGCAATGGCACGGAAACCTTCGCCTACACGATCACCGACTCTGACGGCGATAGCAGCACCGCAAACCTCGTTTTGCAGATCCACAACAATGACGACCCGGTGATCATCAATGGCCTGAACGTTGAAGGCGGGGAACTGACGGTTTTCGAGAAGAACCTCGGTACCGGCAGTGAACCAGATGCAACCGCACTGACCCAGAACGGCACGTTTACCATCACTGCGCTGGACGGCGTAACGACATTGACGGTTGGTGGTATTGCCGTTGTCAGCAACGGTGTAGCGGCAGGCTTCCCGCAATCGATTACAACACCGCTCGGCAGCACTCTGACGATTACCGGTTTCAATGCCACGACTGGCGTCGTGAGTTACAGCTACACGCTCGATCACAACGACGCGCACCCGACTGCCAATGGCGCCAACACGCTCAATGAGCAGTTCGCCGTGACGGTGGTCGATGACAACGGCTCCACGGCCAATGCGTCGCTGGACGTGAACATCGTCGATGACTTGCCCAAAGCCGTGGATGACTCCAATGCCGGCACCGCCTCGGAAACCAGTCTGACCTTGACTGGTAGCGTCCTGACCAACGACGTGCAAGGCGCCGACCGCGTGGCCACCAACGAAAGTGCCGGGCCGATCACGGCCGGCACCTTCACCGGGACTTACGGCACTTTGGTGCTCAACGCCAACGGCACCTACACCTACACGCTCAACACCAACGATGCCGATTTCAAAAACCTCCACGGCGGCGGCAACGGCACGGAAACCTTCACCTACACCCTCACCGATTCCGACGGTGATACCAGCACCGCCAACCTCGTCCTGCAGATCCACAACAACGACGATCCGGTGATCATCAACGGCCTCGACGTCAATGGCGGCGAACTCACTGTCTACGAGAAAAACCTCAGCGACGGCAGCGCGCCCGACTCCACCGCTCTGACCCAGAACGGCACGTTCACCATCACCGCGCTGGACGGCGTCACCACGCTGACCGTCGGCGGCATCGCCGTCGTTACCAATGGCGTGGCTGCCGGTTTCCCGCAATCGATCACCACGCCGCTGGGCAGTACGCTGACCGTCACCGGTTTCAACGCCACCACCGGCGTGGTCAGTTACAGCTACACCCTGGTCGACAACGAAGCCCATCCAACCGCCAACGGCGCGAACAATCTGCCTGAGCAATTTGCCGTTACCGTGGTCGATGACAACGGCACCACCGCCAATGCCACCCTCGATGTGAACATCGTCGATGACTTGCCAAAAGCTGTGGATGACAGCAACACAGGCACCGCGTCAGAAACCTTGCTGACCCTGACCGGCAACGTCCTGACCAATGACGTGCAAGGCGCCGATCGCGTACCGACCGGGCCAGTGACGGCCGGCACCTTCACCGGGACTTATGGCACCTTGGTACTCAACGCCAACGGCACTTACACCTACACGTTGAACACCAACGACGCGGACTTCAAAAACCTCCACGGCGGCGGCAACGGCACAGAAACCTTCACCTACACCCTCACTGATTCCGACGGTGATACCAGCACCGCGAATCTGCTGCTGCAGATCCACAACAACGACGATCCCGTGGTCATCAGCGGTCTCGACGTCAACGGCGGCGAACTCACTGTTTACGAGAAAAACCTCACGGACGGCAGCGCACCCGACTCCACGGCGCTGACGCAAAGCGGCACGTTCACCATCACCGCACTCGATGGCGTCACCACGCTGACCGTCGGCGGCATCGCTGTCGTCACCAACGGCGTCGCCGCAGGTTTTCCGCAATCCGTGACCACGCCGCTCGGCAGCACACTGACCATCACCGGTTTCAACGCCACCACCGGCGTGGTCAGCTACAGCTACACCCTGGTCGACAACGAAGCCCATCCAACCGCCAACGGCGCGAACAATCTGCCTGAGCAATTTGCCGTTACCGTGGTCGATGACAACGGCACCACCGCCAATGCCACCCTCGATGTGAACATCGTCGATGACTTGCCAAAAGCTGTGGATGACAGCAACACAGGCACCGCGTCGGAAACTCTGCTAACCCTGACCGGCAACGTCCTGACCAATGACGTGCAAGGCGCCGATCGGGTAACGACCGGACCGGTAACCCCGGGCACGTTCACTGGCACTTACGGCACCTTGGTGCTCAACGCCAACGGCACGTACACCTACACCCTGAACACCAACGACGCCGACTTCAAAAACCTACACGGTGGCGGCAACGGCACGGAAAACTTCGCCTACACCATTACCGATTCCGACGGCGATACCAGCACCGCCAACCTGGTGCTGAACATCCACAACAACGACGATCAGGTCTACCTCAATGGCCTCGACGTCAATGGCGGCGAACTCACGGTCTACGAGAAAAACCTCAGCGACGGTACCGCTCCAGACACACCGGCGCTGACCCAGAGCGGCACTTTCACCGTCACCGCCCTTGATGGTCTGCAAACCCTGACCGTGGGCGGCATCAACGTGGTCACCGGTGGCGTGGCCGCAGGCTTCCCGCAATCGGTCGTCACGCCGCTCGGCAGTACGTTGACCATCACCGGTTATGACCCCGCCACCGGCGTAGTCAGTTACAGCTACACCCTGGTCGACAATGAAACCCATCCGAACGCCAACGGTGCCAACAGCATCACCGAGAACTTCAACGTCGTCGCCACCGACACCGATGGCAGCACCGCCAGCGGCCAGATCAACGTCAACATCGTCGATGATTTGCCCAGTGCCCATCCTGACGCCGCGTCGGTGGCGGAGGGCGGCACCGTCAGCGGCAACGTGTTGGACAACGATATTGGCGGCGCTGATGGTCCGGCCGTAACCGGCGCGGTGGTCGGCGTGCGCGCAGGCTCTGATACTTCGACCTCGGCCATCGGCGGTCTCAACAGCAACATCAACGGCACCTACGGCTACTTGACCCTGGACGCCAACGGCAACGCCGTCTATCACAGCAATCCCAACGTCGTGAACGGCCCGGGCGCAGTAGATGTGTTCACCTACACCGTGCGCGATTCCGACGGTGACGAAAGCACCACCACCATCACCATCGATGTCGCCAACAGCAAGCTGTACGCGACCAGCGACACCGACGTCACCGTCTACGAGAAAGCGCTGGACCTGACCAAGGACGGCGCTGATCTGGCGCCCGGTACGGTCACCGGCAGCGACCCGACCAGCACCGGCGAAACTGCGTCCGGCACTTTGGTCGGCTCGGTCACCGGCGCAGTCGGTGCGATCAGTTACGCGCTGGTGGGCAGCGCCACCGGCAACTACGGGCAGATCGTCCTCAACCCCAACGGCACATACACTTACACGCTGACCTCGCCGGCGAGCACCACGCCACATGCCGACGACGGCGCCAACACGCTGACCGAAACCTTCACCTATCAGGCCACCGATTCACTGGGCAACATCGTCACCAGCACCATCGTTGTGAGCATCGTCGATGACGTGCCAAAAGCCGTGAACGACAGCAACGCCAACAGCGCCTCGGAAACCCAGCTGACCCTGACTGGTAACGTGCTGACCAACGATGTGCAAGGCGCCGACGTAGTCGCAACCGGACCGAATGCCGGGCCGATCACCGCCGGTACCTTCACTGGTACTTACGGCACGCTGGTGCTCAACGCCAACGGCACTTACACCTACACGCTGAACCCCAACGATGCCGACTTCAAAAACCTGCACGGCGGTGGTAACGGCACCGAAACCTTCACCTACACCTTGACCGATGCTGACGGCGATACCAGCACCGCCAACCTGGTGCTGAACATCCACAACAACGACGATCCGGTGGTGCTCAACGGTCTCGACGTCACTGGCGGCGAACTCACCGTTTACGAGAAAAACCTCAGCGACGGCACCAGCCCCGACACCCCGGCGCTGACCCAGAGCGGCACCTTCACCGTCACCGCCCTCGATGGCCTGCAAACCCTGACCGTCGGCGGCATTGCCGTGGTCACTAACGGTGTCACTGCAGGCTTCCCGCAATCGGTCGTTTCGCCGTTGGGCAGCACCTTCACCATCACCGGTTACAACCCGGCAACCGGTGTCGTCAGCTACAGCTACACCCTGGTCGACAACGAAACTCACCCGAACGCCAACGGTGCCAACAGCCTCACCGAGAACTTCAACGTGGTGGCCACCGACACCGATGGCAGCACCGCCAACGGCCAGATCAACGTCAACATCATCGATGACTTGCCGACCGCCAAAGCGGACACCGGCTCGGTGGCGGAGGGCGGGACGGTCAACATCAGCGTGCTCGGTAACGACGTTACCGGCGCCGATGGTGCAGCAGCGGGTGGGGCGGTGGTCGGCGTGCGCGCCGGCAGCAACACCGGCACTTCGGCCATCGGCGGCCTCAACAGCAACATCAACGGCAACTTCGGTTACCTGACCCTCGATGCGGCGGGCAACGCCGTCTATCACAGCAACCCGAACTCGGTGAGCCCACCGGGCGCCACCGACACCTTCACCTACACCATCCGCGACAGCGATGGCGACGAAAGCACCACGACCATCACCATCAACGTTGCCGACAGCAAGTTGGTAGCGTCGGTCGATCAGGACGTAACGGTCTATGAAAAAGCCCTCGACCTGACCAAGGACGGCCAGGATCTGGCCGCCGGTACGGTCACTGGCAGCGACCCCACCAACACCGGCGAAACCGCGACTGGCACGCTGGTCGGCGCGGTCACTGGCGGCACGGGCGCGATCACCTACACCCTGGTCGGCAGCGCCACCGGCAGCTACGGGCAGATTCAGCTCAACGCCGACGGCACCTACACCTACACGCTGACCTCGGCGCCGAAAACCTCGCCGAGCGCCAACGACGGCGCGAACACCCTCAGCGAAAGTTTCACCTACAAAGCCACCGATGCGCTGGGCAACAGCACCACCAGCACCCTCGTGGTCAACATCGTCGATGACGTGCCAAAAGCGGTGGCGTCGGATCGTTCGGTGGCGGCGGTGGAGATCGACTCCAACATCCTTATCGTCCTCGACATCTCTGGCAGTATGGCCGACGCCTCCGGCGTACCGGGCCTGTCGCGGCTGGCGCTGGCCAAGCAGGCCATCAGTGCCTTGCTCGACAAGTACGATGACCTCGGTGATGTCAAAGTCCAGCTCGTCACCTTCAGCAGCAACGCCACCGACCGGACGACGGTGTGGGTCGATGTGGCCACCGCCAAGACCCTGCTGGCCGGCCTCACCGCTGGCGGCGGCACCAACTACGACGCTGCCGTGGCGACCATGTACAACGCGTTCAACACCTCGGGCAAACTCACCGGGGCGCAGAACGTCGGCTACTTTTTCTCCGACGGCAAACCCAACGAGGGCGATATCGGCACCGCCGATGAAGCAACGTTGAAAGCCTTCCTCGATGCCAACAACATCAAGAACTACGCGATCGGCCTCGGCAGCGGCGTGAGCAACGCCAACCTCGACCCGCTGGCGTACGACGGCATCAGCCACACCAACACCAACGCGGTGGTGGTCACCGATCTCAATCAGCTCAACTCGGTGCTGTCGGGCACTGTGCAGGGCGCGCCAGTCACCGGTTCATTGCTGGGCGAGGGCGGTACCTTCGGCGCTGATGGCGGCTTCATCAAATCCATCGTGGTTGATGGCACCACCTACACCTACGATCCAAAAGCCCTCAGCGGCCAAGGCTCGTTGACGCCAGGCGGCGGCACCAATCACGGCACCTTCAACACCGTCAACAACACGTTGAGTATCGCCACCAATAACGGCGGCACACTGCTGATCAATCTCGACACCGGCGACTACACCTACACCTCGCAGAAAACCACCGCCGTGGTCATCACCGAGAACATCGGCTTCACCGTCAGCGACAACGACGGCGACCTCGCCAGCTCGACGCTCACGGTGAAAGTGATCCCCAACGCGCCGCCCGTGGCGGTGGACGACCACGTCATCACCAACGTGTTGTCGAGCAACATCGTGGTGCCGGGCGAGCTGTTGCTGGCCAACGATACCGATCCGAATGGCGATACCCTTAATGCCACACCGACCACCTTCAATACGGGTTGGGCAGCCAAGGGCGCGGACTTCACCGGCACCGGCGCAATCAACTTCTCCGGCAACAGCAACACCGCCGCCAACCAGACCCTCGCCGATGTGCGCAATGCGTTCGCCGCCAACACTGCCGCGATGACCGCTGTACTGGTGATCAGCGGCTACCTCGGCGCGGTGACCAACGCCAATGCCAACGATGAAGACTTGATCACGGTCAAACTGAAACAGGGCGAAACGCTGAACCTGGATCACAACCTGGCGGCCGGGCACATCACCCTGGAGTACTCGCTCAATGGCGGCGCGTTCGTGACCATTGCCGACGGCGGCACCATCACCGCCAGCGCCGATGGCACCTACCAGATCCACGTGACCAACATCACCAACACCAGCGGCAGCAACACCAATGCCGCGGAAAACTATCAACTGACCATGACGGTCAACTACGCCGGGGCCCACGACATCACCCCGGACTTCCACGGCAGCTACACCGCCAACGACAATCACGGCGGCAGCGACACGGCCAACGTGACCATCAGCTATCAGGACGGCCACACCCTCACCGGCACCTCGGGGGATGACGTGCTGGTGGCCGGTACTGGCGACAACATCCTCAACGGTGGCGATGGCAATGATGTGCTCACCGCCGGCTCAGGCAACAACGAGCTGCACGGCGGCGCCGGCAATGATTTGCTGTACAGCGGCCCGGGCAATGACTTGCTCGACGGCGGTACTGGCATCGACACCGCCAGCTACGCCCATGCCACCGCCGGGGTTACGGTCAACCTCGGTCTGCTCGGTGCGCAAAACACGATCGGCGCGGGGACGGACACCCTGACCGGCATCGAAAACCTCGTCGGCTCCAACTTCAACGACACCCTGACCGGCGACAACAATAACAACGTGATCAACGGCGGTCTGGGCAACGACATCCTCAACGGTGGCGGCGGTGACGACCTGCTGATCGGCGGCATGGGCAACAACACCATGACCGGTGGCGCAGGGGCCGACACCTTCCAGTGGCTCAAGGGCAACAGCGGCCATGACCTGATCACCGACTTCACCCCCGGCACCGACAAGCTTGACCTGTCGCAACTGCTGCAAGGCGAAAACGGCACCACGGCGTCGCTGGATGACTACCTGCACTTCACCGTCACTGGCAGCGGCGCCTCGGTGCTCACCAGCATCGACGTCAGCGCCATGGCCGGCGCCACGCCGAACCAGACGATTGATCTGGCCGGCGTCAATCTGGCCAGCCACTACGGCGTAACGCCGGGAGCGGGCGGGGTGGTGGCTGGCGGGCATGACACGGCGACCATCATCAGCGGGATGCTGAATGATCATTCGTTGAAGGTGGATACCGTGTAAGCGAAGGCTGAACGACAAAACCCGCCGTCCCGTTCAACCGGGGCGGCGGGTTTTTTCTGCCTGTAGAGATGCATTGCCTGTCAGTCAGCCTTCGCGAGCAAGTCTGACGGTGCAACAGGGATTTGTGATCGGCGCAGATCCCTGTGGGAGCGAGCTTGCTCGCGAAGGCGCCAGAACTGTCACCCGATCAATCAGCAGGGATTCTCGATCCCTGCTTCACCCCGGCAACTCCAGATTATCCAGCACCCGATTCACCGCCAGCCCCCGAGCATGATCAATTGCGCAAGCCCCAGCAGCGTTCGGCGTTGCGAGGCCGGCAGCAGGGCGTACGGAGGTAATGGTCGAGGGCTCGTTCGGTTTCGGGCGGGTTGGGTGTGGGTTTGATCATGGTGAAGCTCCTGGAATCACTGGCGCTGCCATCGTTGCTGCAGGCGTTGACGCAAGGTCATATAGCTCGATTCGTTGTCTGCACATTTCCGAGAAGCGCACCTGTTTAACTTTCTCGGCACGAGCACTGAATCCGACGAGCGGTAGCAATACCTGTAATTTCTGACAGTAGGCAGGACGCTTCCAGCGTCGTTAAATCAATCACAGCAAGGACCCATGGATACCTTGGTCATGTCCTGCTTGGTTTGATGCGAGGGAGTTCGTTCAATGACACGCTCTGAACACAGGGATGATGACCTGCTTGAGGTACCAAGCGTACCTGCCATCCTTAAGGACGAAGACGGGAAGGAGAGTCTCGACGGGTTGCTGCCGCGTGCTGCTTTGGCAGATGACCTGACGGTTATCGTTCCTGACTGGAGCATTCCTTTTACTGATCCCATTCCTTACATCGTAATTGTCAGTTGGGTACTGGCAGGCGGTCCGTTCACCGAGGTCTTCCGTCAGGAGTTCGATTCCCCGGGAGAGAAGACGCTTATCGTCCCGCGAGACAAGCTGGATCCCGGCACTTATTCCCTGTCGTACAGAGTCAGCTACGGTGGCAACCCGTTGGACTCGGCGATTAAGCGAGTGACCGTCGACAGATCGCCGCCGAACGATAATCAGGAACCCGATCGTCTGATCATGCTGGATGTCACAGGCGATATCACTGACGACTATCTCTCCCGGTATGGCGAAGTCCGGTTCCAGGTACCGCTGTATGTCGACGTCAAAGCCAGGGATCGTGCGATCTATTACTGGACAGACGACCCGGATCCACCGGATTCGGAAATCGAAATTCGTGAGCAAGCGTTCAGCCAGCAAGACATCGACCAGAAGCGTCTGATCATCACGATGTATGAGGCAGATATTCGTGGACGTGGTCCCGGGCAACGCTACATTTACTATCGGCTCCGTGACTGGGCGGGAAATCGCGGGCCGCGCTCAACGCTTTTGGCGGTTTTTGTCAATTTGAATCCGGCTCCGGGCATTCTCAAACCGCCGAGAGTGCCGTTGTCAGCCCGTGGCTTGATTGACCGTCAACATGCGCGTGAAGGCGCGGTGAACCAGCGGGCTGTCACGGTCGAAATTGATACGTATGAGAACGCGGATCCCACTGACAAGGTCCTGATCCGGTGGAACGGGCATGATCTGGCCCCGCTTGACGTCGATCCCGGCAAGTTTCCGCAAGTCGCTACCGTCCCATGGCCGACCTTGATGGCAGATGGGCCAGGACCATTGGACGTTCGAGTGAGCTACCGCATTCTGCGTGGCGGCACACCGACCTTGCCATCTACCGAAACGCGAGTGCTGGTGAATCTGACAGTCGCCGGTCAGGATCATGCCAACGCCCCGGCCTTGTTGAATACCACATTGGCCCGGCTGGAAGTTTACGGTGCTATATCGAAACAACGGAACAAGTTGTTAACCGTCGATTTCGGTGAGCCGGCCGAGGCACATCTGGCCCTGTATGACTCTCCGGTGCCAGGTGAAAAGCTCTTCCTCTATTGGGGCGCAATCGGCACGCCAGTTGCCGAGTATGAGGTTGAACCCGGTGACATCGCCGGTAAGCCGATCAAGTTCGTGATCCCTTGGAAGGCCATCGAGCAGGACAAAGTCAATCCCTCGCTGCTGACGTGGTACACCACCAGTAATGGCGTGAACCTGCAGCAGGCTGATGCGACGGCCGTTGAAGTGGCGATCATCGTGATCGAGAACTTGCCGGAGCCGATCTTTCCGCATGCAAGCAAGCAAGGAATACTTCATTGCTGTGCCAAACCCAGGCTATGGGAAGGCGTCTGGGTGCGTATGGAAGGCAATGCAGCCTTTGATGAAGACGATATCGTCGAATTGTCCTGGCAGGGGTGTTTCGGTCTGAATGGGACCGAGCCGATTGATGGAACCTACGACACATTCGAGACAAAACTCACTGCCGCTCAGGCTCGTGAAGGTTTTGATGTGCACGTCAGTGATTACGAGCGCCTGATTGCGCCAATGGTAAACAATGGCTCGGCGTTGTGTAGTTATATCCTGAAAAAAGCCAACGGGGGCATCGGTCATTCAAAAGAGGAGTTTGTCATTATCAATCGAACGATGCCGAGTGGTGAAGTTTGCGGTCCGGATAACGACCTTTGTGAAGAGTAAGTTGTAGAAGTGCTGGCGCTGTATCGGTCGAAGTTGGTTTCAGGTTCTATTTAAATTCTGTTTAACCCATGCAGTCATTGTGTAATAACTCTGGCAAGGCGGTTGTTTGCCCTGTGCCAGTCAATCAAGTTGCTGAGAGGATGATAGAAGATGAAAAGTTTTCACTCATTGACACCGGCGCAGAATCGCGAACGTTTTTTTGGTGTTCGTTTTCGCAGTCCGAAAGCTGCAGCCCTACCACCGAAACTTCATCCGGATAATCCGTTGCTGGATAATGAACCGGATGATAGTCCCAACCAACTGCATTCAAGCTTTCAAGGGTTTCCTCTGAAGGTGCAGATCCCGCGATTTGCCGAGGCGGATGATCCAAACAAAGTTGAAGGATATCTTGAACTAATGTGGGACGGCACCCGCATACGTTCGACTCGAGAAACTTTCGAAACACCCGTTGATGCAGGTACTACCGAATTTAATCTTGTTTTGCCTTCAGGCTACACATCGGCCCCGGGGCCTCATGAGCTGAGTTATGTGTTGAACTTCGGTGGTAATCCGTCTGCTGTAACACCCCTTGAAATCAATATTGATACAACAGCACCGATAGCTTTCGGCAAGGCGACTGTTCCTCCCGAGGTGGAAAGAGATGGTATTACAAAAAAATACCTCGATGATAACGGTTTTGTATTGATCACCATTCCAAACTATGGGAGTAAAAAGCTCGGCGACTTCGTTGAATGCTATTTTGGCTCAAGTTTGCCAACCCCGACGCTGGTTGGCGATTGGACCATAACGGACGTCACAGCTCCGATCACGTTTGAATTGACTCCCGCGCTGGTCGGTACCGAGGAAGGTTTAAGATCGATTTTTTATTACCTCAGCGACCGTAAGGGCAACCGCAATACACCACAATATTACACCGAGCTTAATGTCACTCTGACCGAACCACCCGAAGGGCTTCTGGAACCCAGCATTCCGCTCTTTGATGACGACGCAGCTCCAAAACTGGTGGATCTGGCTGATGCTCAGGCGCCACTGGGGGTTGGTATTCTGGCTGAGTACACAAACTACCTGGCTGATATCGACGAACTGGAAGTGACATATGACGATATCGTGCAACCGGCGCAGAAAATCAATGCCTTTCCATTCTATGTGAACATTCCTTACCGGGATGTATTCAACGGCGACCTGGATGCAAAAAAGGTAGCCGTCAGTTATCGGATCAAACGCCATAACCTGCGCTTCCCATTAGGAACAGCGGCGCCTGCAAAAGATGTCGATGTCGATCTGCGCCGGCCTGGAGACGGTGACGGTGGAGAAAACCCGGATCCCAATCTGGCTCTGGTTACTGTGCAAGGTACGGGTGGTAATGCCCCGAACATTCTGACGGCTGCCGACTCGGTTGGTAATGTCGGTGTAACTGTAGCTGTTTTTGCTGGTGTCAAAGATGGAGACATCATGACGCTGATATGGAAAGGCGTCGAGGTCACGCAGGCGCAAGGTGGCGTTAAAGAACTGAACGGTACGGAAACCGGAAATTTGACGTTCGATGTTCTTTGGGAAGTTGTGGACGTGGGCGGCAACGGTAACCCGCTGCCAGTCACCTATAAAATTACCAACCCTGATATCAATGATAATGAGGTCCGCTCACAGCCCCGAAATGTCGATGTGGCTATTCGGCCCGGTGTTGTTCCAGAAGTTAAGTTTCAGCACCTGGATCTAGATTTCACCACCGATTGGTTCAACTGTGCCTCCCTGCAATCAGATGCGGTACTTGTAAAGTGTGCGGAAGTGCTGGTTTCTGGTCGCGAACCACAGTTGGCCGATCAGACACTGGAATTTATCTATCAGGGTTATATCGATTCGGCAGGTACTAATAAAAAACCTGGTACTGAAGAAAAGGTCACATATACGCCATCGTTACAGGAAGCGAATGCCGGGTTTATCGTGAAAATTCCCTATCAGAAAATTTTGGCAACGGAGAGTGCGTGGGGCGATATAACTTACACGGCAATGATTGACGGACGCCCGGTGCCAGCTCAGCGACATCTTGTCAGGGTGCACATGAAAAAGGGTGATGGATCAGTGTGTGATATCTGATATTCGAAGTCTGGGAGGCATTAAATGCCTCCCTTTTTCTTATAAGGATTACCAAGCGCTAGGACTTTTCTAATGTGTATTGAGGACTTTTCCTACATTTTCAGGGAGTAGGTAACGTTAATGTACGCCCGCTAACGCTACGGAGCTGCTTTGGCCTGTAATTATTTTGAGGTGAATCAATCATGAACATGTTGGATGTATCACACATTCGCGTTTTTCCAACAGGCAGGTTCGGAGTATCGCTCTGCCTACCGGCCGTTTTTTTTTTCGCAGGTTTTGCACATTCGGCAACTATCGTCGATAACACCACGCTGGATATCGATTCATCGGCTGCGTCTACCGACTATCTGGTGCGCAACAATGGCGTTTTGAACGCTTCCGGCGCCAATACCCGATCGATCACGGCGCAGTCCGGATCGTTGTTAAACCTCAATGGCGCCACCATCGTCGGTAACAACGGTGGTGATGGCGTAACAGTGACCAGCAGTCAGGCAACCATTGATCAAACGACCGTGACCAGTGATGACATCGGGCTGGCGGTCAACCGTTCCAGTGTCGCGGCTGGCGGATCCAAGGTGACGGTGTCCAATAGCCAGGTCAGTGGACAACTGATTGGGTCACAGGTCACAGGGCTGAGTTCCCTGTCATTGAGCAATACGCAAATCATGGGCGCGGCCAGCGATGGCATAGGTGTAAATATCCTTGGTGGCGAGGTGAGTGCTTCCGCGCGCACGACCATCACCGGTCAAGCGACAGGTGTGCGGATGGTCAATGACGCTGCCAACGTGGGCGGTCCTACCTTGTCGCTGGATAACTCGACGGTGCAAGGTGTCAGCGGTTCTGCGATTCTGGTGGATCGCGGGACTCAGGCCACGATAGTCGTCTCCAACGGTTCCAGCGTTCTCGCTGGCAACGGCAGATTACTGGATGTTCAAGGCTCATCCACCGCCAGCATGACCGTTGCCGACAGCACGCTGAATGGCAACATCAGCGTGGCGGATAACAGCACGGCCAATCTCGTTTTCGACCAAGGGAGAATAACCGGGGACGTGCTGGTCGATGGCAGCTCTACCGCTACTGTCACGCTGGACAACCTCTCACAATTCACCGGGCGCCTTGACAATGTCGACAGCGTGAACGTCAACAGAAATTCCAACTGGACAACCACCGGCAACGATTCGATCGGTGCACTGGGCATGAACGGTGGCACCGTCACCTTTGGCGCCCAGGACGCTCCCGGTACGTATTACACGCTCAATGTCGGCTCACTTTCCGGCAATGGGACCTTTGCAATGAAGGGCAATTTCGCCAGTGGTGAGCATGATTTTCTCAATGTCATCGGTGCTTCGGCAGGGGACTTCGCGCTGGCAGTGGCGGCCTCCGGGCTGGACGCCGCTTCGCCGCAGGCGTTGACGCTGGTGCGTACCGGCACCGACGGTGCGAACTTTGCCTTGGCTGGCGATCAACGGGTTGATGTCGGCACCTGGTCCTACAGCCTGGCCAGTCGGGAGACCGACGGGAAGAAAGAGTGGTTTCTCGACCCGACCACCGAAGTCATCAGCCCCGGCGCGCGCTCGGTACTGGCCTTGTTCAACACCGCCCCGACCGTGTGGTACGGCGAGTTGAGTTCGTTGCGCAGCCGCATGGGCGAACTGCGTTTCAACGGCGGCCAGGCCGGCGGCTGGATCCGCACCTACGGCAACAAGTACAACGTTGCCGATGGCTCGGGCGTGGGCTATCAGCAGTCGCAACAGGGCTTGTCCTTTGGCGCCGATGCCCGGTTGGGCGAAAGCCCGGTGCTGTTCGGGATACTCGCCGGCACGAGTGAGTCCAAGCTGGACCTTGATCGTGGCACCTCGGGTACGGTGAAAAGCTACTACTTCGGGCCTTACGTCACTTGGCTCGACAGTGTCACCGGTTATTACTTCGATGGCGTGCTCAAGTTCAACCGTTTTCGCAACGAGTCCAAGGTCAACCTGAGCGACGGCAGCCGCACCAAAGGTGATTACGACAACTGGGGTGTAGGCGGTTCCGCCGAATTCGGTCGGCATTTCAAACTGGCCAACAACTACTTCGTCGAACCGTTCATGCAATGGTCGGCCGTGCAGATCCAGGGCAAACACTACACGCTGGACAACGACATGGAGGCCGACGGTGATCGTATGCGCTCACTGCTCGGCAAGGCCGGTGCGACGTTCGGACGTAACTTCGCTCTCGCCAACGGCGCTGTCGCCCAGCCTTATGTGCGTGCGGCGGTTGCGCATGAGTTCGCGTCGAACAACGAAGTGAAGGTCAACAACAACGTGTTCAACAATGACTTGTCCGGCTCCCGGGCCGAGTTCGGCGCGGGCGTGGCGGTGGCGATGTCCCAGCGGTGGCAGATGCATTTCGACCTGGATTATGCCAAGGGGAAGCATATTGAACAGCCTTACGGGGTGAATCTGGGATTGCGATATTTTTGGTAAAGAGCCATCAGGGTGACCCCAAGTGAAGGCGCCCCACGATTTGTGGGGCGTTTTTTTATCCCTAAGGGTCAATGCCCACTCCCAAGCCAGATCCGTAGTACTGGACGTGCCCTTCTGCACCATTGACCAGATTTTTTAACCAGTACCGAGCTGGCCAACCACCTGCGGAGTCAGCGGCCCAGTACAAATAGTTCCCCATCGGCCAACGGCCACCCCAGGTGTTATGGATTTCCCGCAACTCACCCATTGACGGCAATCGCTTTCCTCGGGCTGCTGCCCTGTCTCTGATCGTGTTCCAGTTTCCACCGTCCAGTCCCACAACGAATTTCACCCCTGTGACATGAACGTTGTAGCCCTTGGACTGGCTTGCGTTGTCGATGACAGTGATTGTTGCGACTCCATTACCTCTGACAGTCACCAACCCTGAACCGTCTACCGCCGCGACGTTGTTGTTACTCGACGTGTAACGATAGGGGGGGACGCCGCCGTTTGCCGTGTGATGTACATATGTGCCCGGACCAAAATTTGGATATGCAGCCCAGCCAGGAATGAGGTAACACCTGCCACTCAATGTCACGCTTGCCGTGTTGAAATTCAGCGGCGGAATCGGCGAGATCACAGTGAAGTTCCGGCTATTGGAATCCTGCCCGGTGCTGAGTGCTTTTACTTTAACCACATGGCCGTGCAGAGCTACCGATAGCGTCGTGCTCCAGTTGCTTCCGTTGGCAGTTACTGTGTGCCTTGGGTTGTTGTTGTCGTAAATCTGGACCTGATAATTCGGGGTGACCGTACCGCGCAGGGTCACCGACGTGCTTTTGGTTTGCCCGCCATTGCCGATTTCACTGATGCCGTCATGCACAGACGTCAACGTCGGCGCGATGTGGGCGGCGACTTTGAAGTCTCGCGCCGGGCTTTCCACCGGAACCGCGGCATACAGGGCCCGGGCCTTGAGGCTTTGGTCGCCGATCGCCAAACTTGTGACAGACGCCGTCCATTGTTTATCGGCATTGACGTTGACCGGCGAGCCGACGGCAGTGCCGTTGTTGTACATCTGGATCTGCTCGCGCGGGGTGGCTTCGCCTTTGACGGTGACCGCGTTGTCATAAGTCATTCCATTCGGCGCCACCGCGCCGACCGAGTCAGTGACCGTGGTAATCGTCGGTGAAACAAAGGCTGCAACAGAAAAGACTCGTGGCGGGCTCGACTCTGGATTGCTGCCATAGTCGCCCAGTGCGGTGAGGCTGTAAGTGGTCGAAAGGCTCAGGTTATTGAAAACGTATTCCCAATCGCCGCTGGCGGTGACATTTATCGTATCGATGGCCGTGCCGGCGTTGCGCAGAATAATCTTTTCATTCGGGCTGGCCTTGCCCGTCAGGGTGACGGTCCGGTAGTAAGTGGTGCCATCGAGGGCGATTTCACCGCGGATATCACTGACCCTGGAAATCGTCGGTGTAACCGCTTGTGCCACGTTGAATGTTCGCGGCGGGCTCAGCGCCGGATCGATATCGTATAAGGCCTTGGCAACAAGGCTGTAGGGCTGCACTTTGAGATTGTTGAAGCGGTGGTTCCAGTTGCCCTTGTCATCGACATCAAGGGTTGGGCCCGGCTGATTATTCTCCTGTAACTGAATCTGCAGGTTTGGCGTCGCGCTGCCAGCCACCAGGACACTGTTGTCATAGGTGGTCGCCCCTTCAGCGACGGTTCCCCGCGAGTCAGTAACCGAGAGAATTTCCGGGGTCTGGGCGAATTTGACGGTAAACGTTCTGGGCGGGCTGGACACCGGGTCGGCGTCATACAGGGCCTTGGCGGTGATGCTGTAGGGTTTCTCGGTCAATGGACCGATCTCGCGGCGCCAGATACTGTCGGCTCCCACCAGCGCGGCGCCCATTGATATCGTCGCATTATCGAACAGCTCGACCGATTCGCCCCGGGTGGCCGTGCCGGTGACGGTGACCCTTTCATCGCGGGTTTTGCCGGCCTCTTCGACATCGCCCCGCGAGTCCGTCACGCCGGTGATGACCGGTTGCACGTAGTCGTAGCGGGTTCTGATGGTCAAGGGCAGTTGTGGAAAGATGCAGGCATTGTCCTCTTTGATATCGCCATCGAAGGCCACTTTGCAGATCACGTTGGCGGGTGTGGAGTGCCCCAGTTTCATCAGCTCGCTTCTAAGCAAGGTCTCGCTGAGTCCGTTGCTGACTTGCGTCGGGGTTATTTCCAGACCGGTGATCAGTGGGAGAGTCAGGGGGGCGCCTGAGGTGGTTTGTCCTGTCAGGTAGAACCAGAGGCGCTGTTTCAATGCAATGTAGGGCCATGTCGCGAGCAGTGCTTTTGCATCCCCGCTGAAGGTCATCAGATCGAGGACATTGTTCTGTGCCTGAGGTACTTGCGGGTGGGGCAGTTCGTTTTCGGGGTCCTGGAAGTCTGAAACATACAAGTCCAGCATTTGCGAAGGCGTTGTGATGGTGTACCGCGTTACTTCATATTCAACTGACACTCTTCTACCAATATTGGCGCCGACCACCGCCTGGGGTAAATGGAATTGAACGCTGCCTGTGGGGCTGCCCGGCAACTCCAGATCATCGGAGGTGCCCGCGCCGGGCGTTCCTAACCACTTTAAACGGAGCATGTCCCGGTCCGGGTTCATGCTGGAGTAACTGGCGTTGATGTCTACGCCGTTCAACCCATCCATTGGGTTGAGCGTTTTGTCGGGGGCCTGTATCACCTCCGGCGGCGGTAACTCACCGACCAGTTCCCCTATGAGCAAATCAAGCGTGGCCGAGTACTCGTACCGTGTGTTCGAGGCACGCAATACCGTGTAGCGCACATTCACGTAATGGCCGATGTTGGCCGTCACAAACTCTGCATCCACCCGAAACCGTACCGGTTGACCAGCAGTGACTGTGGTGATGGGCAACCAGTCGCTGGTACTGGCAAAGGGATTGAGACTGCGCCAGTAATAAGTCAGTACATCACCCTTGAGGGTGTTCGCTTCGGCGATCAGCACATGGACAATATCGAACACCTTCGACGGATCCAGCACATCCCCCGGCGGCTCGGCCTCCTCGACGACAGGTTTGGGCAGCGTCGCGCGGATCTTCCCGACGTTGGCCAGCAACCGCTCGGATTCCCTGATGCCGAGGAGGCCGGGTGCATCGTTCGCGACCACATAGGAAAGGTCGAGCCTGCCGTTATCCAGCACACTGAAGTGCTCGGAATCGATGTAGAACGTGACCAGGCCTTCCTTGGCTTCGTTGTCGCTGACGATATGCGGAACTTCATGCAGATAGTCATCGCCATTGGACTTGATGCCGGACCATATCAGGCAGATCAAGTCGCCATTTTTCATGTCGTAGCGCACGTCGACAGTGGCGTAAAGCTCGTCCGGTTCGAGGGTATCGCCTATCAATTCTCGAATGCTCGGTTCCGGGAGGATGTTGACGTCGCCGACTACATCGGCAAAGGCGCGCTTGGAAGACAGCGGGTCGCCACCGTCCTTTTTGTAGCGGATATAAGACGCATCGGCGCGACCATCGGCGATGGCCCTGATCAGCTCATAGGGCACCGGGATTTCCATCACCGAGGGGACGTTGTCAATGACGCGGGTTTCACTGCAGATGATCGGCTCAGCGTTATCCGGCGGCGTGCCGATGAAGGTCATTTTCACACTGTCGCCCACAGCGAATTCCGGGCTGCTGACAGGGATCTGGATCGTCACCGGCAGTTTGTTCAAATCCCTGATGGTAATGACGCCGTTGACGGCTTCCTTGATGATGGGGGCTTCCAGGCGCCGGCCGCCCGCGTCCACGTCGATGGCGGTGCGTTTTGAGTGGCGGTCGGCCCAGTTCCAGACCTCGTCATTGATGAAGTATTTGATTTCCTGTTTGAGACCGTCGCCGGCGCCGAGAATGGCGTCTTGATCGATGAGGATTTCGATCGGTTGCTGGCCTTCGGCTTGCGCCTGCGTGATGCGGTGCGCGGGGAGCCAGTAGTCGCCCAACTGTAAACGGACCTGATCGTTACGCGTGCTAAACACATAATGAGGGATTGTGGCCCGCACACCTCTTTTGGCCCATTCGGCGTCTATCACGCCCTGTTGGACCAGCTCGGGCGGCAGTTGCACGATGGCCAGCCGTGAATGGCCGTCGGGATCTTGCGGCTCCCTGTCGAAGTCACCCGGCTTGTAAAGCTTGATCCATATCCGCAAGGCCGCCGAGGGCGGGTCGGATACAGTTGCGCCCGCGCGGGTCAGCACATAGTGGCAGTTTTCAAGCCACCCCGATTCTGTAGGCGTCGGTAGATGGAAGAACACCCGTTGGTTGACTTCGTCGGCCTCGACGAATCGTTCGCGCACTTTCGTGCCGTTGCAATAAATCTCGAGTTTGTCACCCTCGCTCATGGGGTGCCCATAAGGATTGATGACGCACTGCAAGCCGTCAGGGTCGCCGGTGGCGATCTGGATATTGATACCGCCATCGCCATCCTGCACCGGCTCGTGCATTCCTGGAATCAGCACGGGACGCAACGCCAGTGTTGCGTTGCTTTCCGTGAGGGGAGGGAAGCGAAAATTCTGCTGAGAAGGCATCAGGCAACTCCTCTTGACGAGAATTCAGGCGTTGCGTGGCGACGACCGGTGAAGTCAGGCTCAGTGAGGATCAGAGCGCTTTCAGGCTCGGGGGCGTTGGCGAACATGGAAATGCACTCCAGTCGGTTGATGGAGTGATTGAACCTGTGTGGATCGATTTGCGCACCTGTCAGATCTGACAGGTGCGGATGGGAATCAGACGAGTGGTATCAACCAGGCGCCGTTTTCCGCTCGCCATTCAGCGGCGTTCAAGGCTTGCGAAGTGTCTTCTGCCGCACGATATAGACCGTCACTAACACCGCACTGGTCAGCATGAAACCCCGCGCCCACGGCAGTGGCACCAGGTAGCACGAGAACAGGATACTTGCCCACATCAGCCCGATCGCGTAGACCTTGCCCTTGAGCGGAATGCCGTTGCCATCGAGGTAATCGCGGATCCATGGCCCGAGTCGTGGATGCTCGACCAGCCATTGATAGAAACGCGGAGAGCTGCGCGCGAAGCAAGCCGCGGCGAGCAGAAGGAAAGGCGTGGTAGGCAGGACGGGCAGGAAAATCCCGATCACCCCCAATGCCACGCTGAGCCAGCCGACGGCCAGCAGCAAGTAGCGCAACATCAGGGGGCGGTTGCCTATGGGGTTGTCCATAGGCCGGATCTTAGTGGTGACGTGGCTTGAGGATCGCCGGTTTTTCGTCGGGCGCCTGGCACAGCAGGTACAGCGCGGTCAGGGCTTCCGGGATCTGCACGATCATGTCATCCATCAGGTTGGCGTCTTTGGCGATGTCTTCGAATTCCGGCTGTTCGTCGAACAGGCCCGAACCGACCATGATCGGCAGGAGCATTTCGCTGACTTCTTCTTCGGCGGTTTCGAACCAGGCGGCTTCACGCAGGAACACGCCTTCCATGAAGCCGATGCACCAGCCGCGCAGTTCGGAATCGTCCGGCTCGTCACCCAGATCCAGTTCGCATGGCAGTTCGAACTCTTCATCCGAGGCCAGTTGACGGGCGATGTGGGCCTTGAGGCCGATCAGCGTGGCTTCGATCTCTTCGCGCTGGGCGTCGCTGCTGTAATGCGGTTCTTCGGCGAACAGGGCGTCGATCCACTCACGCTCCGGTACGTCTTCGGCGCAGATCGACAGCGCGGTCAGGTAGCCGTGAGCGGCCACGTAATCCAGCGCCTCGTCATGCAGCTCGTCGGCGTCGAGGAAAACTTGCAGGCGGGTCAGTTGCTCAGCGAAGGACATTACGGGGCTACCTTGGGGAATAAACAATGCGGGAATTCTAGGCCTTCTTGCGCGCTCAAGCCAGCCGCATGGCAGATTTGACCTGCCATACCCTGCATACACCCTGTAGGAGTTGCCGAAGGCTGCGATCTTTTGATTTGCTTTTAACAAAGACAAGATCAAAAGATCGCAGCCTTCGGCAGCTCCTACACAGGTATCAGCGATTGTATCGACGGGTGTCGCCCTGTGCAGGGAAGGCCTCGGGTATACTGCCGCGTTTTGCGATCCCTGCCCGCATTGCGCGTGTCACGTAATGCGTTCTTACGTTTTGTTTAAGCAGCTCCGGCTGTTCTGAACCAGCCTGCGCAGGGATGTATCGGTAGATTTTTGGAGTTTTTATGCTCGAACAGGCTCAACGCGTCCTCAAGGACATCTTCGGCTACGACAGTTTCCGTGGCCGTCAGGGTGCAATCATTGAGCGCGTGGCCAGCGGCGGTGATGCGCTGGTGCTGATGCCTACCGGTGGTGGCAAGTCGCTGTGCTTTCAGGTGCCGGCGCTGTTGCGCGAGGGCCTGGCAGTGGTGGTGTCGCCGCTGATCGCACTGATGGACGATCAGGTCGCCACCCTTGAAGAGCTGGGCGTGGCCGCTGCCGCGCTGAACTCCACCTTGAGCGCCGAGCAGCAGCGTGACCTCGCCACGCGGATCAAGCGCGGCGAAGTGAAAATGTTGTATCTGGCGCCCGAACGCCTGGTGCAGCCGCGCATGCTGTCGTTCTTGCAAAGCCTGAACATTGCGCTGTTCGCCATCGATGAAGCGCATTGCGTATCGCAATGGGGCCACGATTTCCGTCCGGAATACCTGCAACTGGGCCAGTTGGCCGAGATGTTCCCCGACGTACCGCGCATTGCCTTGACCGCCACCGCCGACAAGCGTACCCGCGAAGAAATCGTCACCCGACTGCACTTGCAGAACGCCGAGCGCTTTCTGTCGAGCTTCGACCGACCGAACATCTTTTACCGCATCGTGCCCAAAGAGCAGCCGCGCAAGCAGTTGCTGGCGTTCCTCGCCGAACGACGCAGCGATGCCGGCATCGTTTATTGCCTGTCGCGCAAGAAAGTCGAAGAAGTCGCAACGTTTTTGAGCGAGCAGGGTTTCCCGGCACTGCCTTATCACGCCGGTCTGCCCAACGATCTGCGTGCCTTCAATCAGAAGCGTTTCCTCAATGAGGAAGGCCTGATCATGGTCGCCACCGTGGCGTTCGGCATGGGCATCGACAAGCCCAACGTGCGCTTCGTCGCGCACCTCGATTTGCCGAAATCCCTTGAGGCGTATTACCAGGAAACCGGGCGCGGCGGCCGTGACGGTCTGCCGGCGGACGCGTGGATGGCCTACGGTCTGCAAGACGTGGTGATGCTCAAGCAGATGCTGCAGAACTCCGAAGGCGACGAGCGGCACAAGCGTCTGGAGCAACACAAACTTGACGCCATGCTGTCGCTCTGTGAAGAAACCCGCTGCCGTCGTCAGACCCTGCTCGCGTATTTCGATGAGGACATGCCCGAGCCGTGCGGCCATTGCGACAACTGCGTCGACGGCGTGCAGACCTGGGACGCTACCGAACCTGCACGTCAGGCATTGTCGGCGATTTTCCGCACCGGCCAGCGTTATGGCGTCGGTCATCTGGTCGATGTGTTGCTGGGCAAGGACAACGAAAAAGTCCGCAGCTTCGGCCATCAACACCTGTCGGTGTACGGCGTTGGCAAGGCACTGAGCGAGAGCGAGTGGCGCTCGCTGTTCCGCCAATTGGTCGCACGCGGTCTGGCAGATGTCGATCACGAAGGCTATGGCGGCCTGCGTCTGAATGACAGCTGCCGACCATTGCTCAAGGGCGAAGTGAGTCTGGAACTGCGCCGCGACCTCAAGCCGCAAGTTACCGCCAAAAGCGGCAGCAAGAGCCCGGCCAGCCAACTGGTGCGCGGCGAAGAGCGCGAACAGTGGGAAGCCCTGCGCGCGCTGCGCCGCAAACTGGCGGAAGAGCATGGTGTGCCACCGTACGTCATCTTCCCCGACTCGACGCTGCTGGAAATGCTCCGCAGTCAGCCGACCTCGCTGGCGGAAATGGCCCGGGTCAGCGGTGTCGGCGCGCGCAAGCTGGAGCGCTACGGTGATGCGTTCCTCGAAGTGCTTGGCGGCGAAGTCGAGGCACCGAAAGCGGTCGCCGACGTTCGCCACGAGTTGATCACTTTGGCTCGTGCGGGCATGACGCCGCTGCAGATCGCCGGTCAGTTGCAGTGCTCGGAAAAGAACGTCTACACCATGCTCGCCGAGGCGATCGGCAAGCAGCAGTTGTCGCTGGAGCAGGCGCTGGATTTGCCGGAAGAGTTGATGGGCGAAGTCCAGGACGCGTTCCTTGATGGTGAGGGTGAGTTGCCGTCGGTCGCCGAAATTGCCGAATTGTTTGCCGGCCGCGTTCCGGAGGGCGTGCTGTATTGTGTGCGGGCTGCGTTGCAATCCGAATTCGAAATGTAATTCGCCTGAGCACCCTCACCCCAGCCCTCTCCCAGAGGGAGAGGGGGCCGACCGAGGTGTCTTGCGCTATACATCGACCTGAATGACCGAGTCGATTATGGA
Organism: Pseudomonas sp. AIG; assembly: GCF_977020205.1. Classification (NCBI taxonomy): domain Bacteria; kingdom Pseudomonadati; phylum Pseudomonadota; class Gammaproteobacteria; order Pseudomonadales; family Pseudomonadaceae; genus Pseudomonas; species Pseudomonas sp. AIG. Next base: position 41,941 of record NZ_CDROCK010000010.1, read on the forward strand.
TTCAGCGCCGATCTGCCACGTCGGCGTAACTGCCAAATATCCCCCATTAAGTTCCCTCTCCCTCTGGGAGAGGGCTAGGGCCTGCCAATTCCGGATTCAGCAAAGCACCGTCAAGTCGCTGAATATCTAAAGCATCCCCCATTCAGTCCCCTCTCCCTCTGGGAGAGGGCTAGGGTGAGGGGCTTTTAAGATGTAACGATTCAGTACAGACCGCCACTTGCCTATAACTGCAGCTCATGCTTAGCTGGCTAATAATTAGAAATTCTTTATTTTTCAGTCTAACCGTGAGTGTTTTATGCCGTTAACCGATCAACACCGCTTTGGCATGCAACTGGCCCAAATGTCCCGTGGCTGGCGTGCTGAACTGGACCGTCGGCTGGCCGGCCTGGGTTTGTCCCAGGCGCGCTGGCTGGTGCTGCTGCATCTGGCGCGCTTCGAAGAGGCGCCGACCCAGCGGGAGCTGGCGCAGAGCGTCGGCGTCGAAGGCCCGACCCTTGCCCGCTTGCTCGATAGTCTGGAAAGCCAGGGCCTGGTGCAACGCCAGTCCGTGATGGAAGACCGCCGGGCGAAAAAAATCGTCCTCTGCGCACCGGCCCTGCCGCTGATCGAACAAATCGAAACCATTGCCACGCAGCTGCGCCATGAGTTGTTCGAAGGTGTCGACGAAGCGGATTTGAAGGTGTGCATGCGGGTTCACGGGCACATTCTGGCCAACCTGGAAAAATCTTGAGGCACATCCCCCTGCCGTATCTTTGAGAGATCGCGCTGAGCCGACTATAAGAACTACTGGGCAATATCGTGTTCGTACCGGATGTGCGAACGCATAGAAGTCGGTTTTGCTTATTTAAGGGATGCTCATGCTCGCAAGTCGGCACGTGGTACTGCGCGGCGGCGCCAAATGGCTGCTGGTCGCTGGTGTATTCAGTTATTCGGCCTGGTCGATGGCCTTGGGGCTGGGTGATATCACCGTCCATTCAGGCCTCAATCAGCCGCTCAAGGCCGACATCGCGTTGGTCGATGTCGGCGGGCTGACGCCAAGCGATCTGGCAGCGCGCCTGGCCACGGCGGATGAGTTCGCCGAGGCCGGGGGCGAGCGGGTGTTCTTCCTCAACGACCTCAAATTCGTCCCGATCCTGCATGGCAATCGCCAGATGATCCGGGTGACTTCCAGCAAACCGGTCAACGAACCCTTCCTGAATTTCCTCGTGCAACTCGATCAACCCAATGGCCGTTTGCTGCGTGAGTACACGGTGTTGATCGATCCACCGGGTACGCCGGGTATCGTGCCGGCCACGGATGAGCCGGATCCACGTGCGCAATCCTCCGCGTTTCCCACTGTCGAGCCTGTCGTGGCTGCGCCGCAGTCGCCTCAAGCCAGGCGCGATACCGTGCCAGCGCCCACGCTTGTAACTCCGCCCGCCGACGATGCAGTGGCCGAGCAGTTGGCCGCCAGTGTGTTGCTGAATCAGCAACTGCAGAAAACCGTCGACGAACTGAATGCAAAACTGCAGACACAGGATGTACAGGTTGCCGACGGCAAAAAGCAGATCACTGACCTGCAAACACGGCTGGTCGAGCTTCAGAAAACCCCGCCACCGACCGTGGTGACCCCGGCACCTGCTCCTGCGCCAGTGGTGGCACCGGTCGAATCCAGTGATGACGGATTGAACTGGCCATGGCTCGGCGGCCTGTTGCTGTTGTTGGGGGCATTGGCCGGGTTGTTTGTGCACCGTCGACGGCAACAACAGTTGCAGATTACCGAGCCGCTGCCCCTGTTGCCGCAAGGTCACGAGGCGGACTTCGCTGAAGCCGAAACTGCAGACCCCGTCAGAACCCGCGCTTCAGCCGAACACCGAGAAGAACCGGCGGCTGGCGATGTGCTGGAGGCGGTGGGGATCTATCTGGCCTATGGCCGACTGGGCGAAGCGGCGGGGTTGCTGCGCGATGCGTTGCACAAGGAGCCTGCGCGCAGCGATATCGGTTTACAGTTGCTCGAAGTGCTGGGACGCCAGGGTGACAGCGCCGCGTATGAACAACAGGAAAGTCATTTGCGTGAGCTGGGTGTGGATGCCCAGACGTTGCAGGAGGTTCGCGCCCGCCACCCGAAACTGACAGGTGGCGCACCGTTGGCTGCGGTGCCGCCGGTTATTGCGGCTACACCGATTGTCGCTGCACCCCCAGTGCCTGCAGATGATTTCGAGTTGAATCTGGGCGAGTTGTCGATGGATGCCAGTTGGGACCTGGAAGACAGTCGCTCGGCCACCGATGAGCCACCGGCAGACACCTCGGCGCTCGGCTCCGGGCTGCAAGTTCTGCCTCAGGACTTTGAATTGTCCGAGCCCGGCGAAGAGGCCGAGCTTGAGTGGATCCCTGAATCGGACACCGAGCCGCTGGATGAAGATTTTCTCAATGAGTTTGCTGATCCCGAGCCGTCACTGGCGTTGCAACCGCTGGATTTGCCGGCAGCGGAGCCGGTACACGATGAAAATTCCGGAAAGCTCGAACAGGCGCAGACGTGCATCGATGACGGCGATATCGACAGTGCGATTGCGTTGCTCAACGAACTACTCAAGGAAGGTGATGAGCCGTTGAAGCAAACGGCGCGAACGTTGCTGGCGGGGATTCGCTAATACCCGATTGATTTGCGGTGGCGCTGATAGCGTTTTCGCGAGCAGGCTCGCTCCCACATTTGAACTGTATTCGCAGAACCATTGTGGGAGCGAGCCTGCTCGCGAAGACTGACGGTCAGACAACATCAATTCCTGACCCCGGTCAGAAGGTCTGCCCCAGATTCAGATAAACCGCCTGCTCATTCGCATCATTTAACCCATAGCTGAAGTTCAACGGCCCCAGCGGCGTGTCAAAACCGATAAACACGCTGGCGGCGTTGATGTAACCACTGTCGAACTCATTGTCGTTGTTCCACGCCCGTCCACGTTCCAGCGAGGCGCCGGCATACAGCGGGAAGTCCAGCGGCAGGTACGAGCGCGGTGTCAACCGGCGGTAGTACACCGCGCGCATCAGGCTGACGTTTTGCCCGGAGATCGCGTCTTCCCGAAAGCCCGACAACTGCCGCGCACCGCCGAGCAGGAAACTCGACGTCACCACGTTGGCATCGTCCAGCGTACGCCCATAGCGTCCGCCGAGAATCAGCGTATCCGGACCTCGGCTCATGGCTTTGTCGAGTTTGAATTCCCATTGTCGATAGCGCGTATCCGAACCCAGGCCCGGTTCGAACTGCATCAGCGTCAGGCTGACGTCCTTGCCTTCGTGAGGGAAATACACGTTATCCAGTGAGTCGTAGGAATATTTCAGCGCATAGAAGCCTTCGTTGAAGTTTTCACTCGGCAGATCCTGATCGCCAATCCTTACATCGGCCTTGCCCCAGGCCTCGCCGACACCAAAACGCACTTCGCCGTTGTTGCCGATCTGGCGACCGAAGTTGAGGCCGAACCCGTAGCGCTCTACGCGATATTGCGCGATTGGATCGTTGTCGAGCACCGAATCGACGTTCTGCGCTTCGAACGAGGCGTACGGCGCAACGAAGTAACGCGAGCCGACATCCAGCGGTTGATAGAACTCGCTGTACAGCTCTTGTTTGTCGCCAATCTGCGCACGGGTCAGCCATTCCGCGCCGAGGCGGTTGATGCCGTTGACGCGGTAGCTGGCGCCGAGGTTGAAAGCGCTGTCGCCGCGCATGTCGTCCGACAGGTTGAGGCCGACCCGCAAGTAATCGGTGCCGCTGCGTTTGCCCCGGGCGCTGATCACCAGCGTGTGATCCTGACCCTTGTGCACCACGCGGTATTGCACCTGTTCGAAGTAATCGAGGCCATACAAGGTGCCCATGTCCGAATGCAGTCGCGCCAGATCCAGCGGCTCGCCGATGTGCTGGCGGATGTAATAGCGAATGATATCGTCATCGACCTTCGAGTCGTTCTCGACGCGGATCGCGGTGATGATCGGCGTACGTTGACCCGGTGAGCGCGCGGCGTTGAGTTCGGCGTCCTGGGATTCCTTGGGTTTGAGCACGGCGAGGCGTGCATCGAGAATTCGCGTGGCGCGGTAACCGGCGTCGATCATCTCCTGGGCTTTACCGAAATCGGTGACACCGAACGCGGCCAGCGCAGGCTGGATCAGTACGTCTGAAGATTTCAGCGCGGCCAGTTGTTCTTCGGAGTTACTGCGGGTCATCAGGGTGATCGACTGGTTCAACACATCGACCACGGTGGTCAGTTGCTTGCGGTTGCGCAGTGGTGTGCCGATATCAACGACGATGGCCACGTCAACGCCCATTTCCCTCGCGACATCGAGGGGAATGTTGTCGGTCATGCCGCCGTCCACCAGCAGCCGGCCATCGAGTTCGACCGGGGCGAACACCGCCGGGATCGACATGCTGGCGCGGATCACCTGGGGCAAGTGACCTTTGCGAAACACCACTTTTTCGCCATTGGAAATATCGGTGGCGACGGCGCGAAACGGGATGGGCAGTTTGTCGAAATCGCGGGTGTCACTGGTGTGGGCCAGCAGGCTTTCCAGCAGCAGCGAAAGGTTCTGGCCTTGAATCACGCCCAGCGGCAGGCCGAGACTGCCGTCGTCGCGAAAGCTGAGTTTCTGTTTGACCAGAAAGTCGCGGTCATCCTGTTTGCGTCGAAACGGCACGTCTTCACGCGGCGGCGCGTCGGACAACGCGGCTTGCCAGTCGATGTTCAGCGCGAGTTTTTCCAGCTCATCGATCTTGTAACCCGAGGCGTACAGGCCACCAACCACCGCGCCCATGCTGGTGCCGGCGATCGCATCGATCTTGATGCCTTGCTCTTCCAGCGCCTTGAGCACGCCGATATGCGCCAGGCCGCGCGCGGCACCGCCGGACAGCACCAGGCCGACTTTCGGTCGCGTCGCGTCACTGGCAGCGACGCCGGCGTGAGCGAGCAAAGGAAGGAAACCAAGCAGCAGGCAGAACAGCAGACGGCGCATTGTGAGTCTCGGGGCAAACGATAAAGCCGGCTATTATAGCGGCGCCCTCTGTCTCAGGAGTTTCAGCGAACATGACTGTCGCAAAAGCAGAAGTTGTCATCACTTATTGCAGCCAATGCCAGTGGCTGCTGCGCGCGGCGTGGCTGGCGCAGGAACTGCTCAGTACCTTCGGCGATGACCTCGGCAAAGTCTCGTTGGTGCCAGGCACCGGCGGGGTATTTCACATCACCTGCGCCGGCGTGCAGATCTGGGAACGCAAGGCTGACGGCGGTTTTCCCGAGGCCAAGGTCTTGAAGCAGCGGGTTCGCGATCAGATCGATCCTGACCGCGATCTCGGGCACAACGACCGCACTCAGTGAGACGCGGCTTCGGCGGCAACGGTTTTCTTGTCGGCGCTGCCAGACATCCGCGCGGACACGACGATGGCGATGATGATCAATGCGCCGCCCATCAACATCCGTAGCGTCGGGTTTTCGTTGAACAGCAGCCAGGCGATGGTGATGCCGTAAACCGGCTCCATGGCAAACACCACTGCCGCCGTGCGTGCCTTGATCACCGCCAGACTGGCGACGAACAGGCTGTGGGCGACGCCGGTGCAGAACACCCCGAGCAGGGCAATCCACAGCCAGTCAAGTGCGCGTACCTCGCTCAGTTGCGGCGCCGCAACCGGCAGCAGACACAGCGCCACCACGACGTTTTGACACAGCGCCGCTTGCACGGCCGGGACGCGCCCAGAGCTGGCGCGGTTGGTCAGTGACAACAGCGAAAACAGCAACCCCGAAAGAACAGACCAGAGCAAACCAATGGTCGCGCCGCTGCCCAGGTCGAAGGCCGGGGTCACCAGAATCAGACCGATGCTGACCAACACCACCAGCAGCATTTCATTGGCGCGGATGCGTTCGCGGAAGATCAGTCCTTCAAGAATCACCGTGAAGGCCGGGAAACTGGCAAAACCCAAAGTGGCGATAGCGACGCCGGCGACTTTCACCGAAATGAAGAAACTCACCCAGTGCCCGGCCAGCAACACACCGCTGAGGGCGAGGCGTCGATAGTCCAGCGCCTGCAGTTTCTGCCAGCCGTTCTGGCTGGCAAAACGCACGAAAAACGCCAGGACCAGCACCGCAAAAGCCGCGCGACCGAAGACGATCACAGCGGGAGACGCGGCAGCGAGTTTGCCGAACACACCGGTCAGGCCAAACATCAAAGCGCCGATATGCAGAGCGCCGAGGGCGGTACGCGGAGTCATTGCAATCCTTCTATCGCAAACACAATCTCACTGTAGGAGCTGCCGAAGGCTGCGATCTTTTGATCTTGCTTGATCGTTCCCACGCTCTGCGTGGTAACGCCGCTAGGGACGCTCTGCGTCCAGTGACGCGGAGCGTCACGGGCTGCATTCCCACGCAGAGCGTAGGAACGATCAACATCAAAAGATCGCAGCCTTCGGCAGCTCCTACATTTAAGCGTGTTGAGGTCAGTAAGTCTGTCGGCGAACTATCGTCGTTTGTCGCAGGAGTCGCGACGAAGCTGGCCGGGTGATGCGCCGAACTCGCGCAGCACGGCGGCCGAGAAGGCACTCTGCGAGCTGTAACCGACGCGACTGGCAATTTCACCCATCGGCAACAGCGTGTCGCGGAGCATTTGCACGGCCAGATGCAAGCGCCGGCTGCGGATGTAATCCATCGGCGTCTGCCCGCACTCGGCCATGAAGCGTGCATGCAGGCGCGCGCTTGAGAGCCCGGCAACCCGCGCCAGATCGGCAACCTGCAGCGGATATGCGGCGTTTTGCTCGATGTGCGCATCCAGCGCCGCATAGGGCAGCCGTCGGGCCGCCAGCTCGGCCGGCCGCGCCTGATTGAGGCTGGCCAGAAGCAGCACTGAACCTTGCTGCGCGATCAACGGATCGCTGACCGGGCTGTTCGCCAGCCAACTGACCAACTGACTCTGCCCGGAATCCAGCGACAGGCGTGCGGGCTGATCAAGCAAGCGGCGGCTGGCGTCGGCATGATCGCCCAGCGAGTCGACCAGCCATTGCCCGTCAGGAATATCCATCACCAGACAGCGGCTGCCATCGGGACTGCCGCAAGCGTGATGCGCACCCGAAGGGATCACCACAAAACTCTGCTGACGTACCTGGCTGCCACAACCCTCGACTTCGAAATCCAGCGCGCCGGACAGCCCGAACACCAGTTGGGCGTGTTCGTGGCTGTGCACGATCAGATCGTGGGTGTACTGACGCAGGGTGAGAATCGGGCGCATGAACAAGTCTCCGGGCAGGCCTGCAGTCTACACCGACCCGCATCGGGTGCGTTGTCACACGATTGACTCACGCTTGTCATGGTCGATTAACCGGGCAGGCGCAGAGTGGCGAAAACATCGCAGAGGGTTGCCCATGACCAGCGCCGAGCTCGCCAGACCCAGCCGTAAACAACGCGTGCGCACCTTGTGGATCTCCGACGTGCATCTGGGCACGCGCGATTGCCAGGCCGAGCACTTGTCGCAATTTCTCAAGGGCTACCATGCCGACAAGATTTACCTCGTTGGCGACATCATTGACGGCTGGAAACTGCGCGGCGGCATGTACTGGCCACAAGCGCATACCAACGTGATCCGCCGCTTGCTGACCATGAGCAAGCGTGGCACCGAGGTGATTTACGTCACCGGTAACCACGACGAATTCCTGCGCCGCTATTCGAAGCTGATTCTGGGCAATATCCAGTTGGTCGACGAGGCGGTGCATGTCACCGCAGACGGTCGGCATCTGCTGGTGATTCACGGCGATCAGTTCGATGTGATCACCCGTTATCACCGCTGGCTGGCGTTCCTTGGCGACTCGGCCTACGAATTTACCCTGACCCTCAATCGCTGGCTCAACCACTGGCGTGCGCGCTATGGCTACGGCTATTGGTCGCTGTCGGCGTACCTGAAACACAAAGTGAAAACGGCGGTGAGTTTCATCAGTGATTTTGAAGAAGCCATTGCCCATGAATGCGTCAAACGCGAATTGCATGGCGTGGTCTGCGGGCACATTCACCACGCCGAGATCCGCAAGGTGGGCGAGGTGGATTACCTCAATTGCGGCGATTGGGTGGAGTCGTGTACGGCGTTGATCGAGCATTGGGATGGCACGATCGAGCTGTATCGGCTGGCGGATGCGCAGGCGCGTGAGGCGGAGCTGAAAGCGGCCAAAGTCGCCGAACTCGCATAAAAGCAAAAGATCGCAGCCTTCGGCAGCTCCTACATGAGACCTGTGTAGGAGCTGCCGAAGGCTGCGATCTTTTGATCTTAGGCCGGGCTGTGTTCCTCCATTGCCGCTTTGTAAGTCGAGTTCTTCGGCTGCGCAAACAACCGCTCCATCATCGGTTCAAAGAAGCTCAACGGCAGCGTGTCATAGCCCGGATCAAACGCCGCCGCATCGTATTTGGCACAGAACTCGGCGGTCGCTTGATACTGCGGATGACCGGCGAACTGCTCGCGCAGATGCCGATCCATGCCCAGATGATGAAAGAAGTAGTAACCCTGAAACACCCCGTGCTTCTCGACCATCCACAAGTTCTCGGCACTGACGAACGGCTTGAGAATCGCCGCGGCAATGTCCGGGTGGTTATACGAGCCCAAAGTGTCACCAATGTCATGCAGCAACGCGCAAACCACATATTCCTCGTCGCGCCCGTCACGATAGGCGCGGGTCGCGGTTTGCAGCGAGTGGGTCAGGCGATCCACCGGGAAACCACCGAAGTCTCCTTCAAGCAACTTCAGGTGAGTCGTGATCCGCGATGGCAGTTGTTTGGCGTAGGCATTGAAGTCGGCGGCGATGATCGCCCAGTCTTCCTGCGTACCGTCTTTCATATGGGTGAAGCGGGCATTGGCATTCATTGGCTGACCCTCATTCAGAACGCCACGCGACCCAGAATCATGTCGCGGTACATGACGAAGTCGCCGAGCAGGCTGTACAGCGGATGCTGAAAAGTCGCCGGTCGGTTCTTTTCAAAGAAGAAGTGCCCGACCCAGGCAAAGCTGTAACCGGCCAGCGGCACGGCCAATAACAGCAGCCAGGCGCCTTTGGCGATGGTCATCGCCAGAATGAAAATCACCAGTGTCGTGCCGATGAAATGCAGGCGCCGGCAGGTGCTGTTGCTGTGTTCGCTGAGGTAATACGGATAGAACTCAGCGAAGCTGTTGAAATGCTTGATGTTTTCCACGACCGCGTTCTCTGTGGTTATTGTTCTGGCGACGAGTTGTTCTGCGGGTAGCTTATTTGAGTCTAGAGTGATCATTGGCGTGGGCCAGTGACAATCGGCGCCACTTTAGTATCCTTCGCAAATCAGGCCGTAACATGCGGCCCCTCATGTAAAAGAAAAACGCCATGAGCGAACGAACGACTTCTGCAAGCTGGGCGATGGGGATTGTCAAAGCATTGGAGATGGACGGCCTGGATTGCCGGGTTCTGTTCAAGCAACTGGGGCTCGATTACACGGCTCTGGATGATCCGGATGCGCGCTTCCCGCAAGACTCCATGACCCGCCTCTGGCAACGGGCGGTCGAGTTGTCCGGTAATCCGGCGATCGGCCTGAACATGGGCAAAGTGGTGCGACCAGCGTCGTTTCATGTCGCCGGCTACGCGCTGATGTCGAGCAATACCCTGGCCGAAGGCTTTCAACGATTGGTGCGTTATCAGCGCATCATCGCTGAAAGTGCCGACCTGAGTTTTCGTCTGCTGGAGGAAGGCTACGCGCTGATCCTCACGGTGCATGGCGATCATCTGCCGCCCACCCGGCAAAGTGCCGAAGCCTCACTGGCCTGTGCACTGGGCCTGTGTGGCTGGTTGACCGGACGCACTCTGCACCCGGTCAAAGTGCTGGTGCAGGGCGCTGAACCGGATGACCTGGAACCCTATAAACAAGCTTTCCACGCACCGCTGATGTTCAACGCGCCGTATGACGCGCTGATTTTCGAACGTGCCGACATGGAGGCGCCACTGCCCACCGCCAACGAGGCGATGGCGCTGTTGCATGACCGGTTTGCCGGGGAATACCTGGCGCGTTTTTCCGAAAGCCGCGTGACCCACAAGGCGCGGCAGGTGCTGTGCCGGTTGCTGCCACAAGGCGAGCCGAAGCGCGATACCGTCGCGCAGACCCTGCACCTGTCACAACGCACCTTGCAGCGGCGGTTGCAGGAGGAGGGCACCAGTTTTCAGCAGTTGCTCGATGACACGCGCCGCGAACTGGCCGAGCAGTATCTGGCGCAACCGAGCATGACCTTGCTGGAGATTGCCTATCTGTTGGGCTTTGCCGACCCGAGCAACTTCTTTCGCGCGTTCCGCCGCTGGTTCGACACCACGCCCGGTGATTACCGGACGCGGTTGTTGCAGGCGCCGGGTGCCGTCAGTGACGCCAAAAGGCCGGAATACACAGTACAAACACCGTAATGATCTCCAGTCGGCCGAGCAGCATGCCGAACGACAGGATCCACTTGGCCGCGTCCGGCAGGGTGGCGAAGTTACCCGCCGGGCCGATGGTTTCGCCCAGGCCCGGGCCGACGCCGGACACAGTGCTGGCGGCACCGGTCAGTGCGGTCATCCAGTCGACGCCGAGCAGCGACAGCAGCAGGGCGATCACGCAGATGGTAATGGCGAAGAAAAACGAAAACGTCAGAATCGAGCGCACGATCTCTTCGTCGAGGCGGTGACCGTTGTACTTCTGCTTGATCACCGCGCGCGGGTGAATCAGCTGATTAAGGTTGGCCTTGAGCAGGATATAGGCGACCTGGAAACGGAAGATCTTGATCCCGCCCGCGGTTGAACCGGAACAGCCGCCGACAAAGCCGAGATAGAAAAACAGCATCAGCGAGAAGTTGCCCCACAGGCTGTAGTCGCCAAGGGCAAAACCGGTGGTGGTGACCACCGAGGTCACGTTCAGCGCCACGTGGCGCAAGGCGTCCAGCCAGTGCAGGTTGGTCGTCCACCAGTACCACGTGCCGAGCACCAGCCAGGTTACCAACAACATCCCGAGCAAACCCTGCACCTGCTGATCCTTGATCAAAGCCTTGCGGTTGCCGCGCAACGTCGCCACGTACAGGGTGAACGGCAGGCTGCCGAGAATCATGATGACCACCGCGACCCAGTGCACCGCCGGTTGCGTCCACTTCGCCAGCGACTGATCAGAGGTCGAGAACCCGCCGGTGGAAATCGCTGACATCGCGTGGTTGATCGCATCGAACGGGCTCATCCCGGCCCACCAGAACGCCAGACTGCCAAGAATGGTAATGCCGACATAAGCCGCGACGATCAGCCGCGCCACCATGTGCGAGCGCGGCATGACCTTTTCTGAGCGGTCCGAGGATTCGGTCTGGAACAGGCGCATGCCACCGATGCGCAGCAGCGGCAGAATCGCTACCGCCATACCGATAAAGCCGATGCCACCGATCCAGTGCAGCAGCGAGCGCCACATCAGAATGCCGGGGGACATGTTGTCCAGACCGTTGAGTACGGTTGAGCCGGTGGCGGTGATGCCGGACATGCTCTCGAAAAACGAGTCGGTGTAGCTGATGTGCTGGGTCAGCAGAAACGGCAGCGCGGCGAAAATGCACACCACCAGCCAACTGCTGACAGTCAACAGGTACATGTCGCGCGGGCGTAGGTGAATGTGCTCCGGGCGGCCGGGAATCACGAGTGCGAGGCCGGCGACGAAGGTGATCATGCTCGCCCAGAGGAACGACGGCAGGTCGCTGGTGCGTTCGAAAATCACCAGGGTGGCCATCGGCACGACCATGGCCACGGCCAGGGTGATCAGGAAGATGCCGATAATGAAACCAATGATCCGTAAGGTCGGCAACGCCATGAAGTCCGCTCGGGCTGATGTGAGAAGGGCGCCATTCTACCCGTGGGGCAGGGCATGTAAACCGGCATCCTGTGTACAGATAAAGCTAGAATAGCCGCACATATTTTTCAGGAGGTGGCCGATGCAGGCTCTCGACGCGTTGCTCAACCGTGTTTCCGTTCCACGACTGGTCGAACCGGCCCCCACTGCCGAGCAGCGCGAAGCCCTGTTTGGCGCCGCGTTGCGCGCGCCGGATCACGGGCATTTGCAGCCGTATCGCTTTCTGACCGTCGAAGGCGCAGCGCGCGAGCAGATGGGCGAGTTGCTGGCCGAGGCTGCACAGATGCAGGAAGGCGAAGTCACCGAAGCGATGATCGACAAGGCCCGCAACGGCCCGCTGCGTGCGCCGCTGGTGGTTGTGGTAATCGCCAGGTTGCAGGAACACGTCAAGTATCCGAAGGCCGAGCAGTTGCTGGCAGCCGGGTGTGCGGCGCACGGGATTTTGCTGGCGGCGTATGCGCAGGGGATTGGTGCGGTGTGGCGTACAGGGGATCTGGCTTATTCGCAGCACGTGGCGCAAGGCCTGGGCTTGGCGGAAGGCGAAGAAGTCATCGCGTTCTTGTACCTTGGCACCCCGCAGAAAGAGCCGCGTGTGGCGGAGAAGGTCGATCTGACCGACTTCGTCAGCGCCTGGCCCGGTAAGGCCTGAAGATCAAAAGCCCCTCACCCTAACCCTCTCCCAGAGGGAGAGGGGACTGATTGGGGGATGCTGTAGAGGTACGCCGACCTGAAAGTGCTCGGCTGAATCCAGAGTCGATAACGGCTCCGATGCATCTCGAGCCCAGAGTCGATAGCGGTTCCGATGCATTTCGAGCCCTGAGTCGGCGACGATTCACGTGCCTTCCGGACCCATAATCAACTCGGTTTTTCAGGTCGATGTCTGACGCCAGACACCGCGGTCGGCCCCCTCTCCCTCTGGGAGAGGGCTGGGGTGAGGGGCTTTTCTGGAGTGAGGGCGGCCCTCAGGGTTGGACGACGGCACCCGGCACCAGCGGCAATTCCAGGCTGGCAATAAACCCGCCCTGCGGATGATTGGCCAACGTCAAACTCCCGCCATGCCGCTCCGCCGCCCTTCGCGCAATCGCCAGCCCCAAACCATGCCCCGCCGCTGTCTGCCCCGGCGCCCGATAAAACGGCTCGCCCAACTGACTCAAATGTTCGGCCTGCACCCCCGGCCCATGATCGCGCACACTCACGACAATTTTTTCGCCCTGACGCGAGGCTTGCATTTCAATCGCCAGACCCTCCGGGTTGAAGCGCTGGGCATTGCGCAGCAGATTATCGACGGCGCGCTCGATCATGGTCGGCCAGCCCTTGAGGTTCAACTGCGGTTCGGCATCGAGACGGACAATCTGCTCGGGGGATGCAAGCTTCGCGTCTTTCTGTAGCGTGCCGAGAAGTGCATTCAAATCCACCTCTTCAGCACTGGCATTGTCAGCATCGACTCGCGCCAATACAAGAATTTCACTGATCAACGCTTCCAGCCGATCACATTCACGGGTCAGCCGTGGCCAGAGTTTCTCGCGTTCTTCGGGGTTGGCCCGTTCCGCCAGTGCCAAGGCAATGCGCAACCGCGCCAGCGGCGAGCGCAATTCGTGAGACACGTCGCGCAACAGCTGCCGCTGACTGCCGATCAGGCTCTGCAAACGTGCGCCCATGCGATTGAAGTCATTGGCCAGTACGCCGAATTCATCGCGACGGTTGGCCAGTTTCGCCAGGCTGTTCTGCTGATAGGTGGTCTGCCCCAGATCATGCACCGCGCCGCGCAATCGGCTGAGCGGGCGGGTGATGGAGAAGGTCACCAGCAAACTGAACAGCGTCAGCACCACCAGCGCGATGCCCAGCGCGCTCAGTGGCCAAAGCAGACTTTCCCGGTGCCAGGAATCGAGTTCCGGGTGCGGGATGCGGTAGATGAACAGGTAGGTGTCACCGGTTTTTTCGCTGGTGAACTCATCGGTGAGGCGACGCCATGGCAGGCGTCGGTCATCGTTGTTCTGGCGTGCCTCAAAAGCGGCGGCGCGGCGCGGGAAGGTGCCGCGCACTACCGGGTCGCCGGATTCGTTGAGCACCTGAACGTCGATGTGATATTGGCGTTTGCGCTGTTCGAGAATGTCCTGGGCGGCTTCTTCACCCTGGGCTTCATAGGTTTGCGTCCATTCGCCGGCAAGGGTGTTGAGACCTGGATGGCGGCTGAGGATCCACGCGTCCTGGTTGAGCATATGCCCGAGCAGAATGGACAACCCGGCCACCAGAGCGATGGCCAGCCAGAAGCTCGCGAGAATACGCCAGAACAATGAACGCACAGAAAATCCTCAAAGCAATGCAGAACCCATGTGGGAGCGAGCTTGCTCGCGAATGCGGTGTGTCAGTCAACATTTCTGCGTCTGATACACCGCATTCGCGAGCAAGCTCGCTCCCACAGTTCAACGGGTGAAAACAGGCCCGACGGGGTGAGCCGTCGGGCCTGAAGTTAGATCATTATTGCGCCTTTTGCGCCTGTTGCGCTTTCCACGCCTTGAACTCGGCCCATTCGGCGCGACGTTCGGCTTGCTTCTTCTGGATCTCGTCGAATTTCTTCTGTTGATCCGGTTTCAACACGGCACGGACATCGGTTTCGGCTTTCTTGTGGTTGGCCGCCATCTCGTCCTTCATGGCTTTCTGGTCAGCCGGCGAGAGTTTTTCCAGGTACTTGTCGACCACTTGCTTACGCTCGTGCATCTGCTCGCCCATGATCTTGCGGATCTGCTCGCGTTGTTCGCGGGACAGGTCGAGTTGGCTGTACGGGCCTTTGCCGTGCATGCCGTGCATCTGACCGCCGTGGCGTGGGCCGTCAAGCGGGCCACCCATCGGGCCGCCATCTTGCGGCATGGACATGGCGACGGTTGGCAGAGCGGCAGCGAACATCAGAGCGATAAGAGTCTTGCGCATGGTGTATCTCCTTGTCTCGTTCCCGGTACGTTCCGGATGAGTACAGATTACGGAGATCAAGGTCAGCGGCGGTCAGCGCTGCGTAAAGCTTCGGTAAAGACGCTCAAGCGCTGACCTGACAAAACCTACAGGCTATAGAAGTAACCGCGACTGCGCAGGGCGACGATGCGCGGGCGGCCGTCCGGATGCGGGCCGATCTTTTTGCGCAGGTTGCTGACATGCATGTCGAGGCTGCGGTCGTACAGGGTCAGCTTGCGGCCGAGGGCGAGCTGCGCCAGTTCCTGTTTGTCCAGCGGCTCGCCAGGCTGCTTGAGCAGGGCTTCGAGCAGACGGCTTTCGGAGACGGTGAGGGTCAGTTCTTTTTCGTCGATGCTGACCACACCACGCACCGGGCTGAAACTCAGGTCGCCCAATTCAAGTTGCGTCGACACGGCCGCCGGGTGACTGCGGCGCAACACCGCGCGCAGGCGCGCAGTCAGTTCGCGCGGATCACAAGGTTTGGCCAGGTAATCGTCGGCACCCAGTTCCAGGCCGAGGATGCGATCCAGCGGCTCGCCACGGGCCGAGAGCATCAGCACCGGCAGGTCGGCGTGGTCGTTGCGCAATTGCTTGAGCAGTTCCAGACCACTGCCATCGGGCAGCATCACGTCCAGCACCACTGCCGCCGGGGCTGTTTCGGCCAACGCCTTGCGGGCGCTCTGGCCGTCATGGCAGGCGCGCACATGGAAGCCTTCCTGGCTCAGCCAGCTACTCAGGAGTTCGCACAACTCCTGGTCATCATCAATCAGTAACAGCTCGCTCATGACTCACTCAATTTAGCCATTGCCGACGTTTTCGGCTTGCACCACTGGCAAAGATACCGCAGAGCAGCGCTAATAGCGCTACTCCGGCGCCCGTGACGAACCACTGCTGTTGTTCGGTCAACAGACGCGGCAGTGGGCTGGCCTGGGCTTCCTTGAGTTGCAGCTTGAGACGCTGGTTCTCCTGGCGCAACCGGGCGAGCTGGACGCTTTCACGGGTGTTGTCGGCATTTTGCAGTTGTTTGCTCAGTTCTTCCCGCTGCTGCTCGCTGGCCTTGAGGCGCTGCTGCAACTCGGTGATCTGGCTGCCGGCGCTTAACGACAATGGCGTGGAGCTGCCGCTTTCGGTGGTTTCCTCACCATGGGCGGGGGCCATGATCGACAACGTGACCAACATCAGACACAACGAACCCTTGCGCATCGCGACACCTGTTTCCAAATGGATATTGGGCAGGTTGTCGGCAGGCAAACGAGAATAATGAGCGATTGAGAGCAGCAGGAACCAGGAAGGTTCAGTGTCAGCGGCAATATCGCGGGTGATGAGGGGAGAAATCCCCTCATCACAGGACTTTCAAGGCAGGACTTGCTTGAACGGCTTGACGATCACGTTGGCGTAGACGCCGGCGGCAATGTACGGATCGGCGTCAGCCCAGGCCTGTGCGGCACTCAGCGAGTCGAACTCGGCGACGATCAGGCTGCCGGTGAAACCCGCTGCACCCGGATCATTGCTGTCGACGGCCGGGTGCGGACCGGCCAATACGATGCGGCCTTCGCCCTTGAGCGCTTGCAGGCGTTCCAGATGCGCAGGGCGCGCGGCCAGGCGTGCTTCCAGCGAGTTGGCGACGTCGGTGGCAATGATGGCGTAGAGCATGTCAGTCCTCGGTTTTTGGTGTTGTTGTGGTATCGGCATCGTGCAGGTGGCGCGACAGGTAAATGCCCTGTGCGACCAGGAACACCAGGGTCATGCCCAGGCTGCCGAACACCTTGAAATCCACCCAGTAACTCTGGAAGGTGAAGGCGACGAACAGGTTGGCAGCCCCGCAGAACAGGAAAAAGGCAATCCAGGCAATGTTCAGGCGAGTCCAGACCGGATCCGGCAGGGTCAGCGCGTGGCCCATGATGCGCTTGATCAGCAGACGGTCACCGATGAAGTGGCTGCCGATGAAGGCGACGGCGAACAGCCAGTTGACCACCGGCGCTTTCCACTTGAGGAAGGTTTCGCTGTGGAAGGCCAGCGTCAGGCTGCCGAACACCAGGCAGGCGATCAGGGTCAGCCATTGGCTCTTTTCCAGCTTGCGCTGTTTGATGAACAACGCGCCGTACACCACCAGGGAACTGATGATCAGCATCGCCGTGGCGCTGTAAATACCGCCTACAGTCACTTCATGGCCAGCGATGTCGACGACCCGTGGATCAAGTTTGTAAACGATGAAGAACAGCAGAAGCGGGATGAAATCGATGAATTGTTTCACAGTGAGAGCCAGAAGCTGGATGTGGCGGCATAATAACAAACATATGGGCGCGCGATAGCGCCAGCTGATTTGAGGTTACAACTCCCCGTGAATGTTGATTTGCACTGCCATAGCACGGCCTCCGATGGCGCCCTGGCGCCTGCGGTTCTGGTTGCGCGTGCGTTCGAGAACGGCGTGCGAGTCCTGGCGTTGACCGACCACGACACCCTCGAAGGCCTCGCCGAAGCGCGCGCGACCGCCAATGAATTGGGCATGCAACTGGTCAATGGCGTCGAATTGTCCTGCACCTGGGGCGGCGCGACCATTCATGTGCTGGGCTACGGTTTCGACGTCAACGCCGCGCCGTTGGTCGAGGCCATCGCCAAATTGCACGATGGGCGCTGGCTGCGGTCGGAAGAAATAAGCCGCAAGCTCGCCCTCAAGGGTATGCCCGGTGCCCTTGATGGCGCCCGGCAGATCCAGCAGGAACTGGGCGACAGCGGCAACGCCCCGGCCCGTCCGCATTTCGCCGACTGGATGGTGCGTGAAGGGTTTGTAAAGGATCGCGCCGAGGCCTTCCGCAAATGGCTCGGCGCCGGCAAGCTCGGTGACGTCAAGTTGCACTGGCCGACGCTGGAAGACACCGTGGGCACGTTGCGCGCCGCCAATGCCTGGGTCAGCCTGGCGCATCCGTGGCACTACGATTTCACCCGCAGCAAGCGCCGAAAGCTGATTGCCGACTATATTCAAGCGGGCGGGCATGCAATTGAAGTGGTCAATGGCCATCAGCCTGCGGAACAGGTGGGCAGCCTGGCAATCCTTGCCCGTGAGTTCGGTCTGCTGGTCAGCGCCGGCAGTGACTTCCATGGCCCTGGCGGCTGGTCCGAGATCGGCCAATACCGGCCGGTTCCCGAGGACCTTCCACCCCTGTGGTGTCGGTTCAAACATGACACAGATATTGCCGCCGTCTGAACAGGTAGAGAATGTGAGTCAATTTTTCCAGATACATCCGGAAAACCCACAAGCGCGCCTGATCAAACAGGCGGTCGAGATCATCCGCAAGGGCGGGGTGGTGGTTTATCCCACGGACTCTTCCTACGCTATCGGTTGCCAGATCGGCGATAAGACCGCGATCGAGCGCGTGCGCCGCCTGCGTCAGCTCGATGAAAAGCACAACTTCGCACTGATCTGCAGCGACCTGTCGCAATTGGGTAACTACGCCAAGATCGACACCGGCACTTTCCGTATTCTCAAGGCGCATCTGCCGGGGCCGTACACCTTCATCCTCAATGCCACCCGCGAAGTCCCGCGTCTTTTGCTGCATCCGAAGAAGCGCACCATCGGCTTGCGCGTGCCGAGCCATCCGATCGCGCTGGCGCTGCTGGCCGAACTCGGCGAGCCGCTGATGAGCGTGACCCTGATCATGCCCGGCGATGAAGACCCGCTCAGCGATCCGTACGAAATGCGTCAGTTGCTCGAACACCAGGTGGACTTGATCGTCGACGGCGGTTTCGGCGGCATCAAGGCCTCCACGGTGATCGACTTGACTGGCGACGACCCGGAAGTGGTTCGCGTCGGTTGCGGCGATCCGACGCCGTTCATGGTCGAGGCCTGAATGTCCGCAGTGGAAACCGTTGTCGATCCCCAGGCCGGCGCTCAGCAAGAGCTGCCGTTTGCCATGGTCTATGGCCAAGCGGTCATGGAAATGCCGCTGGACCTGTACATCCCGCCGGATGCGCTGGAAGTCTTCCTCGAAGCTTTTGAAGGCCCGCTCGACCTGCTGCTGTACCTGATCCGCAAACAGAACATCAACATCCTCGACATCCCGGTGGCGGAAATCACCCGTCAGTACATGGGCTATGTCGAATTGATGCAGTCGGTGCGCCTGGAACTCGCCGCCGAGTATCTGGTGATGGCTGCGATGCTTGCCGAGATCAAGTCGCGCATGCTCCTGCCGCGCGCCGAAACCGTCGAAGACGAAGAAGACGACCCGCGCGCCGAACTGATCCGCCGCTTGCAGGAATACGAGCGTTTCAAGGCGGCCGCCGAAGGTATCGACGGCCTCAGCCGCGTCGGCCGCGATGTCATCGTACCCAAGCTCGACGCCCCGGAAGCCCGGGCACGCAAGCTGTTGCCGGATGTCGCGCTGGAAGAAATTTTGATGTGCATGGCCGAGGTGCTGCGCCGTGGCGATATGTTTGAAAGCCACCAGGTCAGCCGTGAGGCGCTGTCCACCCGCGAGCGCATGAGCGATGTGCTGGAACGGCTCAAGGGCGGCGGTTTCGTGCCGTTCGTCGAGCTGTTCACCGCCGAAGAGGGCCGGCTGGGTGTGGTGGTGACTTTTATGGCGATCCTTGAACTGGTCAAGGAATCCTTGGTCGAGCTGGTGCAGAATGAGCCGTTCGCCGCGATCCACGTGCGAGCCCGAGCCGAATAACGAGTCGAAACATGAACCTGACTGAACCCCGCGAGCTGGCACCCCTGCTTGAAGCCTTTCTGTTGGCCTCGGGAAAGCCGCAATCCCTTGAGCGCCTGTTTGAACTGTTTGAAGAAGGCGAGCGGCCCGAACCCGCGGTCTTCAAGAAAGCCCTGACGCTGCTGGGCAAATCCTGCGAGGGCCGCGCCTTTGAGCTCAAGGAAGTCTCGTCCGGCTATCGCTTGCAGATCCGCGAGAAGTTTTCGCCGTGGGTCGGCCGACTCTGGGAGGAACGCCCGCAGCGCTATTCCCGTGCCTTGCTGGAAACCATTGCGCTGATCGCCTACCGCCAGCCGATTACTCGTGGCGAGATCGAAGACGTGCGTGGCGTGGCGGTGAACAGCAACATTGTCAAAACCTTGCTGGAACGTGAGTGGATTCGTGTTGTTGGTTACCGAGATGTTCCCGGCAAACCGGCGATGTTCGCGACCACCAAGGGCTTTCTCGATCACTTCAACCTGAAGAACCTCGAAGACCTGCCGCCATTGGCCGAACTGCGCGAGATGGAAACCGACCCGGTGCTCGATTTCGACGACGCGCCGGTGCCGCAGGGTTTGCAGGAACTGGCCGATGCCAGCGCCGAGCCGGAAGAGGAGAAGGAAGAAACCAGTTTCCATACCTTGCTGCTGGAACTGGACAGCATGGAGGAGGGGATCAAGACCGACTTCGATGATTTGCTGCGGGATGCGGTGGATGGTGAGGTGCCGACGGTTGAAGCAGAAACCGAGACTGAGACTGAGACTGAGACTGAGCCGCAGATCGCCGAGCCAACCATCGAAGTTGAACTTGAAGCCGAACCGGAAGAAGACATTCTCGGCGTCGCCGAAGCCCGTGAAAAGCTGTTGGCCGCCGTCGCTGCCCTCGAACAACACGCGCCCGAACCTGAGCTAAGCGAAGAAGAAGCCGAAGCCCGCGCCCTGGCCGAAGCCATCGAAGCCGAGCGCCGCGAGTTCGAAGACTGACCCGATCCCAAGAACACCGCGATCCCTTGTAGGAGTGAGCCTGCTCGCGATAGCGGTGTATCTGCCAAGAAGATGTTGACTGACACACCGCTATCGCGAGCAGGCTCACTCCTACAGGGATTTGTGTTTTTCCGGAGATGGCGATGAGTTCGACAAAAGACCCGTGCATCAGCCTCTGCAAATTCACCGACGACATCTGCCTCGGCTGCGGCCGCAGCAAGCGCGAGATCAAGGCCTGGAAGAAACTCGACAAGGACGACAAGCGCACCGTACTGGCCGAAGCCGCGCTGCGCCTGATCAAACTTGGCGGCGCCGGTCGGCGGAAAAAGAAATAACTGTCGATCGATCAGCTAGTCTCTGATGCGCGACGGCGCACATCCGCGTATGATTCGCGACCCTTCGGCGATCCCTTCGCCCGAAAACACAGTTTTCAATGCTTCAGGCGCCGCCTGAACAGACCACACCGGGAGGTGCCCAGATGAGCGACATCATTCAGAAAGACGACCAGGAAATCGGCCCAGCAGGCGAAAAGCTGCAGAAAGTCCTCGCCCGTATCGGCGTCGGCTCGCGCCGTGACGTGGAAGCCTGGATCAGCCAGGGCCGGATCAAGGTCAATGGCAAAGACGCCACCCTCGGTCTGCGCGTCGACATGCACGACGCCATCACCATTGATGGCAAGGTGATCAAGCGCGAAGAGGCGGCCGAATCGGTACGCCGCGTGATCATGTACAACAAACCCGATGGCGAGATCTGCACCCGTGACGACCCGGAAGGCCGTCCGACCGTGTTCGACAAGCTGCCGCGTCCGAAAGAAGGTCGCTGGATCAACATCGGTCGTCTCGACATCAACACCACTGGTTTGCTGATGTTCACCACCGACGGTGAACTGGCTAACCGCCTGATGCACCCGTCCTACGAAATGGACCGTGAATACGCCGTGCGTGTACGCGGTGAAGTCGACGACGAGATGATCGAGCGTCTGAAGGCCGGCGTGGTGCTGGAAGACGGCCCGGCCAAGTTCACCGACATCAAGCAGGCGCCGGGTGGCGAAGGCTTCAACCACTGGTACCACTGCGTGGTCATGGAAGGCCGTAACCGTGAGGTGCGTCGTCTGTGGGAGTCGCAAGGTCTGGTGGTCAGCCGTCTGAAGCGCGTGCGTTTCGGCCCGGTGTTCCTCAACTCCGACCTGCCGATGGGCCGCTGGCGCGAAATGAGCCAGTACGAAGTCGACATTCTCAGTGCTGAAGTCGGCCTGACGCCGGTAGCGATGCCGCAGCTGAACGCCAAGAGCAAAGACAAGCTTGAGCGTATGCAGCGCAAATCGTCGCGTCCGATGGGCAAGACCGAGCGCGTACGTACGCTGCGTCCAGCTGCTGGCGCACCGACGGGCCCACGTCCAAGCCGCGAGCCGCAGATCGAAGGCGAGCGTCCAGGTCGCAAGCCGGTTGCCCGTGACGGCGAGCGTGCTCCGCGTCCGGCCAACGGTCGTACTGAACGTGGTGAGCGTGGTGCACCTGCCGGTCGTGGCACGCCAGTGGCGGATCGTCCAGCGGACACCACCAACAAGCGCCCGGCCAAGCCTGCGCCGAAGCGTCCGGGGATCAAGCTGGTTGATGGCGACAAGCCGTCGGGCAAACGTCGTGGTGCACCGGCAGGTTCCGGTCAGCGTCCGGGGTTTGGTCGCAAGAAACCTGAGTGATCGGGTTTAGCGCCGAATGAAAAAACGCCAACCGCAGGGTTGGCGTTTTTTTTCGTCTGGCGCACACCGATCGTTCCAACGCTCTGCGTGGGAATGCCTCAACGGACGCTCCGCGTTCGGCTCTAGAGGGACGCGGAGCGTCCCGGGCTGCATTCCCACGCGGAGCGTGGGAACGATCAGGTGCCGGCCCTAAAACACAAAGCGCCCATCAAACACCGGCTTGTCATCCAGCGCCAACACCCCGCCAGAAAAGATCAGATCCAGGTGATGACTGCCCTTGGCGCCACCGCCCAATCCAAGGTGCAAGCCACAATGCCGTTCCTCAAACCCGGCATTGCGCGCATACAAATCCTTCACGCCTTCATTGGTGCCAATCCCTAATTCTTCAATCCGCCGGTTCGACGGATTCGCATCCAGGTACTTGTTGAAGTCATGCTCCAGCCCCGGCACGTCTGTGGCGATGCGGCTGATGGTCGAGTTCTCGATCCATAACTCCAGCGGCGACTCCAGCACGCCGTACTTGCGCGCAAACGGGATGGTGCTGAGGAATGTGCCCTTGAATTTCACATGGCCGTTGATGGCTTCGCTGTGGGTGGCGATTTCGCCGGGGGCCAGGTCGAAGTTGCCGACGCCGTTGATGTCGGTCCACTTCTTGATGCTGCTCAGCGGCGTTTCAAACCATGAGCCGTCATCGTCTTTGAAACTCAGCGTGGTCGCCTGGGACATCCGCTGAATCAAGTGACTGTTGAGCCCAGCGATGCGCTGCGGGGTGACGCTGAACGTGTCGTAGAAATACTCGCCGTAATCCTTGAACAGCAGCGACTTCTTCCAGTTTTCCGCCATCACACTTTGCAGTGCGCGGACAAACTCCGGGCCGTCGGGGCGCGGATTGGGCAGGGTGGAGGAGTCGTAGAAGAAAATGTACAGATCGCTGTCGGTGATTGCCGAAGTCAGCGCTGCGGTGCTTTCCAGATCCAGACGTCGGGCGCTGAACCTGAAGCGTGGATGATCGCCAGCCTGTTCGGCGATGGCGCCGGTCAGCGCTGCATAATCAGCCGTGTGGCCGAGCAATACCTTCGCCGAGTCGAGGCCGGCAAGGGCAGGGTGGTATTCGAGGTAGTAAAGGAAATGCGAGATCGCGCGGGGCTTATCCATGAGTCCTCCCTGACTGACCGTGAAGAAAGCGGCAGGCACGACCGGCCGGATCGTGCCTGCCCGGGATGTCTTACAGAGGCCACATCGCCGTGCCGAACGGAACCACCGCGTCGGCTTGCATCATTTCTACTGCCGCCTCGTGGGTCGGTGCTTCAAACCATTCGTCCAGTTGCAGTTCGGTATCCAAGTCTTTTTCCAGTGCTTGCATGGTCGATCTCCTAGATGACTTTCACGGTTGTGACTGGCCGGTCGAGGTGGCCGGCAAGACGTGAAGAACCTAGTTCAGGGTTTTTTGTAATGCAAAAAATTATTCATTTAATTTTTAAATAGACTTTTTATTCTGTTTTTTCGCTGGGTTTTTCTTTTTTAAAAACAAAAAACTAACCCACGGTTTTCATTAGCAAGCTAGCTGCCGTCAATTTGCAGACGTCTGACAGATATTTCTGAAATGGAAACTCTGCGTTACGCATCGTAAAGAAATGTTTACGGAAAACCCGGTAAAACCGCGTGAAACTGACCGTCCAAGAACGCTGTAAGGAAAACCTGCCGAAGCCTGCTCTGCTGCGGGCTGCGCAAGGCTCTGGCGCGCTTGTTTCAGCGGCGTTTGCAAGGTGATATGCGCCTCATGCCTGTCGTGCAGGTGCATAACAAGAAGGAGGCGCGATGAACGCCGTGACTGATCTCCACCTCTCCCCGTGGGACGGTTTTTTCCTCGTCCACGCCGATGGCCTGCAAAGGCCTGACTCAATTTTTGCAGCCGCCCGAGTGTCTCGTGGCGGACACACGCAATCCCGGCAACCGACACGCTGATCCAGCGGGGTCTGGCAGCAGGGGGTTAGCGGTGTACAATGCGCCGCGTTTTAACTGTGACCCTCTGCGTAATCGCAAAAATCTCAAGGCTATCCGCCTTGTTCACTCCGTCGCGCCACAAGCGTTTCGGGTTCGATTTCGTCACAGATAAAAACAAACAGGTGACGCATGACCGTTGTAAACAAGCTGAACTCCTGGTGCCTGCGCTGGGGTTTGATCGGGGCTGCCTGAAATCGCAACCTTGCAGCAACGTCTACTGAACACCATCAAACCTTGCGTGAGACCTTTTTCATGAGTGGACAACCCTCGCAATCAGGCGAGCTGAAACGCGGCCTGAAAAATCGCCACATTCAACTGATCGCCCTCGGTGGCGCGATCGGTACCGGATTGTTCCTCGGCTCGGCCGGGGTACTGAAATCCGCCGGCCCGTCGATGATCCTCGGCTACGCCATCTGCGGCTTCATCGCCTTCATGATCATGCGCCAGTTGGGCGAAATGATCGTCGAGGAGCCGGTGGCCGGTTCCTTCAGCCATTTCGCGCACAAGTACTGGGGCGGCTTTGCCGGTTTCCTGTCGGGCTGGAACTGCTGGATTCTGTACATTCTGGTGGGCATGTCGGAGCTGACGGCTGTCGGTAAGTACATTCACTATTGGGCGCCGGACATTCCGACCTGGGTCTCCGCCGCCGCCTTCTTCGTGCTGATCAACGCGATCAACCTGGCCAACGTCAAAGTCTTCGGTGAGGCCGAATTCTGGTTCGCGATCATCAAGGTCGTGGCGATCGTCGGCATGATTGCACTGGGCAGTTACCTGCTGGTCAGCGGCCACGGCGGCCCGCAAGCCTCGGTGAGCAACCTGTGGTCGCACGGTGGGTTCTTCCCGAACGGCGTGAGCGGTCTGGTGATGGCCATGGCGATCATCATGTTCTCCTTCGGCGGTCTGGAAATGCTCGGTTTCACCGCCGCTGAAGCCGACAAGCCGAAAACCGTGATCCCGAAAGCGATCAACCAGGTGATCTACCGGATTCTGATTTTCTACATCGGTGCGCTGGTGATCCTGCTGTCGCTGACCCCATGGGACAGCCTGCTGGCAACCCTCAATGCGTCCGGCGATTCGTACAGCGGCAGCCCGTTCGTGCAAGTGTTCTCGATGCTCGGCAGCAACACCGCCGCGCACATCCTCAACTTCGTGGTCTTGACCGCTGCGTTGTCGGTGTACAACAGCGGCACCTACTGCAACAGCCGCATGCTGCTGGGCATGGCCGAGCAAGGTGATGCGCCGAGGGGGCTGGCGAAAATCGACAAGCGCGGTGTGCCGGTACGTTCGATTCTGGCCTCCGCTGCGGTGACGCTGGTCGCTGTGCTGCTGAACTATCTGATGCCGCAACACGCGCTGGAACTGCTGATGTCCCTCGTCGTCGCGACGCTGGTGATCAACTGGGCGATGATCAGCTTCTCGCATTTCAAGTTCCGTCAGCACATGAACAAGACTCAACAGACGCCGCTGTTCAAGGCCCTGTGGTATCCGTACGGCAACTACATCTGCCTGGCGTTCGTTGCGTTCATCCTTGGCGTGATGCTGTTGATCCCGGGCATTCAGATCTCGGTGTACGCGATTCCGCTGTGGGTCGTGTTCATGTGGATCTGCTACGTGATCAAGAACAAGCGCGGCGCGCAGCAGGCCGTGCACGCGGCAGGTGCTGCCAAGTAAGCGCAGACGCAGAAACACAAAACCCGGCCTGAGTGCCGGGTTTTTTATGGGTGCAAATGTTGGGGCGCTATTGATAGTCGGCGAGAGGATAGTCCCTGCACAGGGTTTCGACCTCTGAGCGAAACTGCGCGAGGAGCAGGGGTTCCAGGGTGTAATCCTGTTCGCCGAGCGGCGCCACCGTGTTCAGAATCCGCACGATCAAATCGACGATCTGGCGGCTGCCGTGGACATCGACCCGGCGTTGCGCCAGAGCAGTCGTGCCGATTCGCAGCCCGCTGGTGACAAGTGCCGAACGGGGATCATCAGGTACGCGATGTCTGTTGACGATGATCCCGCAGTGCCCCAGCGCCGCCTCCGCGATAGCGCCTGTGATGTCGCCACGCAGGCGAACCAGCACCGTGTGGTTTTCACTGCAGCCGCCGACCACTTCATAATCCTTGGCCTGAAACGCTTTGGCCATTTCATCCGCCGTACTGCGGATCTGCGCCATGCAGGCATCGAATGCTGCGGACATTGCGTAACCCAGCGCGGCAGCCTTCGCCGCGATCATGTTGGCAGCAGGTGCGCCCTGCATGCGCGGATAAACGGCTTGATCCAGCAGACGACTGAAGGTGGTCCGCAAACCGGGAATCTTGGTGTTCGCATCAGCACCGCTGAGAATCACGCCACCGCGAGGCCCGCCGAGTTGCTTGTGCGTACACGTGACGGTGACGTGTGCGGCGTCGATTGGGCTTGGGTGCCGACCGGTGGCGACAAGCCCGGCGATATGCGAAATGTCGGCGAGCAGAATAGCGCCGGCTTCATCGGCAATTTCGCGAAACCGCTTGAAGTCCACTTCGCGCGAATAGGCGCTGGCGCCGCAGAGGATGACGCGTGGGCGATGGGCGAGTGCGAGCAGGCGCACCTTGTCGTAATCGATCAGGCCGTCTGCTGTCGTGCCGTACTGGATCGCCTTGTAGTAGGCGCCGGAAAACGCGGCGAGGCTGCCATGCGTGAGATGACCGCCGTGTTCCACCGCCATGCCCAGCAAGGTGTCGCCGGGCTCAAGCAAGGCCGTGAGGACTTGGTAAACGGCGTTCGACGCTGAGTGTGGCTGCACGTTGGCGTATTGCGCGCCGAACAGTTGCCGCGCCCGGCGGATGGCCAGCGATTCGACCCGCTCGACATTTTCGCACCCAGCGCTGTGACGCTTGCCGGACATGCCTTCTGCGGTCACGTTGACCAGCACGGAGGCGGAGGCCGCCAAGGTTCGCGGCTGGACTGCGCAGGAGGAGGAGACCAGTGAAAGCGTGTGCTGTTGACGCGTGACTTCAGCGTCGAGAATTGCCGCCAGTTCAGCGTCTTCTGCGCGAAGATCTGCCAGGCCGCGTCGCAGCAAGTCAGCCTGGTTCTTGAGCGGTTCAGTAATGACTGCCATTGCTTGATTCCTTCCCTGGTTTGCGTGATTTGCGCATGTCCTTGCTTGCCAGATCTGTACAGGCGAATCCGTGTTTTGACCGCTGTGCGCGCAAAACTAAACCCTGTACAGGCCTCCCGGTTTTTCGCTCTTTCACTCTTGAGAGTGCGACGCCGAATTGACGCATCATAAATTTTTCAGTGAGGAACGCCACAGAATTAATCAAAAAAATGAACATTCTTCAAAGAAAATGATTCTTTTTGTGGTCGCGTCGGGTGTAAAACAGGCACTGCCCGGGGCCGATTTTCAGGCCAGGGGTGGAAGTCGACAGGAACTGACGAGTCATTACCGAGGCTGAAATAGCCCTGCATGTTGGCGGAAGCAGCCTTTGAAAGCTGACCTTTTATACCGAACCCAGGGAGGGAGAATGCTATGATCCTGCGCGGCACTGACAGGGATATAACTGCAATTTCCTACCTCACTTGTGTATGTCCGGAATGATCATTCGGGACGTGACATTGATTGCAGTTAAAAATGGATGATAAGCATGTGATGCACAGAAGAGAAAGATCGGAGAATCTGAAGAACAACATCAAATACCTGATAAAGAGTCGCGGGGAGACGCAGTTGTCCTTGTGCCACTCCAGTGGTTTGACGCGGACGACCATCTACAACATTCTTGAAGGCAAGGTGGTCAACGTACAACAGGCCACTGTGCGCAAGATTTCTGATTTCTTCGGGGTGTCTTACGAAGAAATAGAGACGATTGATTTTGAAGAAAAGGAAATCATCGAAAGCAGTATTTCGCCACAGGGGAATATGAATCCAGCGGCGGTGCCTGTTATCAAGGAAAGTATGCTGCTGAAAAGTCTGGATAAAAGAATTGGTGAGTTGGCCACGATTTATCCCCTGACTTACTATTTTGGCGCGTCCTTTAACCTGATTGGCGTGCTTCTGGAAAATGAAATCAGCGGCATGAATGAACCCGGCGATCTGTTGATCGTGCAGAAAGGAGCATCGACCAGCGACAGGGAAAAGCTGGTGTATGACAAAATCACAGCGAAGTTATCTATAAGCCATGAAGGCAGCTTTGATACGGATCGTGTATGCGTGATCGGAGATGTAATCGAGGAACGATTTAATGGATTGCAGTGTTGAAATGGAAAACAGCAAGTACAAGTTGCTGGGGTTCGAAAATGGAAAAAGCCTGGCCGTCATCATGGTCATCGCGACAGGCAAGATAATTAAAATAAAACTGAGTGAAGTGTTGAATAGTGAGATTATGGATAATCTGAATAAAATCGAAGTGAAAAACCTCTACAAGAAGTTTTACTCCCAGGGCGGGGCACTCACCGCTTACGAAATCAATGACCGTCATGAGAGTTCCTGGATGATCTACATCATCCTGAACCTGATGCTGTTCACGCTTTACATCTTCACCAGCATTGCTGCGACAAAACCGATCTATCTGGAGTATTTCGATATTGTCGTAACGCCGGGCACTTTTCTCTATCCGCTGACATTTTTGATCGTTGACTTGCTCAATGAAACCTTCGGCCTGAGACTCGCGCGAAAAGCGATCCTGTTCGCGTTCATCAGCAATGCCGCGATTATCATTCTGTTGGCCATCACTACTCATCTTCCGGGCCTGCCGGGTTGGAAGCTCGATGGCGCTTACAATGATGTTATCAGTCAGTTGTCGGCAGTCCTTGTAGCGTCTTCTGTATCGTTTCTGGTTTCCGAGAATATAAACTCGTACCTGTTGTGCAAGATTAAAGAACTCACAAATTCCAGGTTTCTGTTTTTGCGAGTTTTTTTAAGCACGTTGTTTGCCGTTATCATCGACAGCTTTCTGTTCTGCTACATCGCCTTTTACGGGACGATGGAAAACAGCGCGATACTGGGCATGATCTACGTTCAGATCGCAATCAAGGTGGGTTTTGCCTTCTTTAATATCTTGCCAGCCTACGGCGCAAGATCATTGTTCAAGAAATACCTGACGGGTGCGCAGACGCAATAAAGAGAGGAGGGCGCTCACTCGGCATGCTTGAGTGAGCGCTTCTTGTTGTAGTATTACTTTAAGCCAAGTTTCTCTTTCAAGCTTTGAGTGACCTGAGCTTTATTATTCAGGAACTCGTTCAAGCCTTTGGCGCGAAGATTACAGGCATCGCAATCGGAACATCCAGTGCCCTTGATGCCGTTGTAGCAAGTCAGTGTTTCTTCACGAACCAGATCCAGTTGATCGTGATAATCAGCCAAGGCCCAGGTTTCTGCCTTGTTCAGCCACATCAATGGCGTATCCAGTTGCAGCGTGTAATCCATACCTAATTCAAGGGCTTTATTCAGCGCCTTGACGAATTCATCCCGGCAATCGGGATAGCCCGAGAAGTCGGTTTCACAGACACCGGTAATGACCGTTTTCGCCTGGACTTGATAGGCATAAATGGAAGCAAGGGTCAAAAACAGAATGTTTCTTCCCGGTACGAAAGTGCTGGGCAGGCTTTCTCCGGAGCTGTTCACGGTCGGCACCGGAATGTTGTCGCGTGTCAGGCTGCTGATGGCAAGCTCGTTGAGTAAGGACACATCCAGCGTTTTATGCACGGTCACGCCGAGGGTTTTGGAAAGTCGCTGTGCAACTTCAATTTCCGCGTGGTGACGCTGACCATAGTCAAAGGTGATGCAGTGGACTTCATCGTAGTGGGTCAGTGCATGGATCAGGCAAGTCGTAGAGTCCTGGCCACCACTAAAAACGATAACTGCCTTGTTGCTCATAAGTCTGCTTCCTGCATTGATCGGGTAAGTTCAAAGGGCACAATGGTAACTCGAAATGACCCTCGAAATAAGTGCACAAGCATTTACCTGGGCAGGCAGTCGATCGCTATCTGGCTAATAGCGGTATCCTGTGTGCTCTGATTACGGACGTTTTTCCATGCTGGTGATTTCCAACAACGTGCATCTGCCGGATGCCGAGATCGAACTGACCGCCATCCGCGCGCAAGGCGCCGGTGGGCAGAACGTCAACAAGGTCTCCAGCGCCATGCACTTGCGCTTCGACATACCGGCCTCGTCGTTGCCCGAGTTCTATAAGGAGCGGCTGCTGGCGCTGCGTGACAGTCGCATTACCGGCGATGGTGTGTTGATCATCAAGGCGCAGCAATATCGCACGCAGGAAGCCAACCGCGCCGATGCGCTGGAGCGTCTGGTCGAGCTGATCCTCAGCGCCACCAAAGTCGAAAAGAAACGCCGCCCGACCAAGCCCACCCTCGGTTCAAAGAAGCGTCGGCTCGAATCGAAAACCAAGCGCGGCAGCATCAAGGCCGGGCGCGGCAAAGTGGACTTCTAGTCTTCGCGGTACTTGGCGGTGTGTTTGTACAGATACACGCTCAACGCCAGACCGCTCAGCGAGGCGAGGGCCGCGAAGAGGAAGATCGAGGCGAAACCGAAGCCTGCCGCAATCGCCCCGGCCAAAGGCCCGGTGATCCCCAGCGACAAATCAATGAACAGCGAGTAAGCGCCGACGGCCGCGCCACGGCTCGACGCCGGTACCAGATTCACCGCTTCCACGCCCAGTGCCGGGAACACCAGCGAGAAACCAAACCCGCTCAACGCCGCACCGGCCAACGCCCAATGTGCGTCCGGCGCCAGCCACAACAGCAGCAGACCAAGGGTTTCCACCGATAGACAGGCAATCGCCACGCGAAAGCCGCCGAGACGGTTGATCAGGTTGCCGAACAGCAGTCGCGCACCGATGAAGCTGGCGCCGAACAGGCTCAGGCACAGCACCGCGTTGTCCCAATGCTGGGGTGGCGTAATACAGGGTGATGAAGGTGGCGATGGTGCCGAAGCCGATCGAGCCCAGCGCCAGACCGCAGCCATGGGGAAACACTTTGCCGAGCACATGCATGAACGGCAGACGCTCGCCGGCCACAATCGGTGCGGCAGTTTTCGGCCATGCCAGTGCCAGACCAAGAATCGCCAGCAAGATGATGCTGACGCCCATGCTCCACAGACCCAACTGGCCGACCAGCCACACACCGAACGGGGCGCCGACCGCCAGTGCGCCGTAACTGGCGATGCCGTTCCAGGAAATCACCTTGGCGGTGTTCGCTGCGCCGACCCGGCCAATGCCCCAGCCGATCGAACCGGAACCCACAAGGCTTTCCGCGCTGCCCAACACCAGCCGACCGATCAACAGACTGATCAAACTGAGCATCGGCATGCTCGGTGTCCACGCCGAAATCAGCATGAACACACCGCTCAAGCCGCACCCGGCCAGGCCAATCATCACCGCGCGTTTGCTGCCCTGGTTGTCGATGATTTTGCCGGCATACGGGCGGCTGAGCAGAGTGGCGAGGTATTGCACGCTGATCACCAGACCGGCAATCACCGCGCCAAAGCCCAGATCGCTGTGGACGTACCCCGGCAGCACCGCGAGCGGAATGCCGATGTTCAGATAGCCGATAAAGGTGAAGAGGACAATGGAGACGACTTGCAGCGTGACCGCCAGGGGGCGCTGAGGTTCTGGCATAGAGGACGACATGGGTAACGATCCACGGGAACGGCAGATTAGATAGGCTGCTTATGATACCGGCGTGGAAGAATCTGCGGCGGGAAAAGTAAAACTATTTGTCGGGTGGCCATTCAGGTTTTGGCCGGGGCAACCAGCTGCGTGGTGACCAGCGCCGCCAGGGCGTTTTCCTCTGTGCCGAAACGGGCGAGGAGAGCGGCTTGCTTCTCGGGCGAGAGGCGGTTCCAGATCTCGATCATTTTCTCGGTCGCGCCGATCAGTACGGCGGCTTGGCTTTCGGAGAATTCGTCGGTCATGGCGGGCTCGGTTTCAGGCAGTGTGGAAAGCGCATGTTAGCGCTTTCCACACGGTCTGTACGACGGGGTCTTACTCTTCGTTGTCGGCCGGACGGCTCTCAACAGCTTCTTTCGGCTCGGGCTGTTGGGCGCCGGCTTGTTGCGTGGTCGTCTGCTCAGGTACGTGCAGGCTTGGGAAGGGGAGATTAGGAATCTCGTGCATGGTTGCGCTCCTCGCTAAGTCTGTTGATAGATCTGGTCGATCCGCGCTTTTAGAAAGCCTGCGAAGGATACAGCAGGAAAAATGACAATCAGACTTTTAATTCAAATTAATGCGACAGATGGCCGCAGGGGGCGCAAAACTGTGGTGATTGATCGTTCCCACGCTCTGCGTGGGAACGCCTCAATGGACGCTCTGCGTCCGCTGTTGGGACGCAGAGCGTCCCGGGCTGCATTCCCACGCGGAGCGTGGGAACGAGCAATGGGAGGGATTATTTGCAGACGCTGGCGATGGCTTCGGCCAGCAATGCGAGGCGCGTGGCATCGATGCCGGCGACGTTCGCCCGGCCTGAGCTGACCATGTACACGCTGTGATGCTCACGCAGTTGTTTCACTTGCTCCGGCGACAGCCCGGTGTAAGAGAACATGCCGCGCTGCACGCCAATGTGCGCAAAACGCTCGCGCAGGCCGTGCGGTTCCAGCGCTTCGACCAGACCGCTGCGCAACTGCGCAATGCGCAAACGCATGGCTTCCACCTCATCGGCCCAGCGCGCTTTCAGCTCAGGATCGGCAAGGATGGTCGCGACCACTGCAGCGCCGTGATCCGGCGGCGTCGACCACAGGTTGCGGGCGATGTTGGCCAGTTGGCTGCGGATGTCGATGAGCTTGTCAGCGCTTTTCGCACAGACGATCAGCGCACCGGTGCGGTCGCGGTACAGGCCAAAGTTCTTCGAGCAGGAACTGGTGATCAGCAGCTCAGGCAACTCGGCTGCGAACAGCCGGGTCGACCACGCATCCTGTTCCAGACCATCGCCAAAGCCCTGGTAGGCAAAGTCGATCAGCGGCAGCAGATTGCGCGCGCGCACCACATCGAGCACGCGCTGCCAGTCGTCATGGCTCAAGTCAAAACCGGTCGGGTTGTGGCAGCACGCGTGGAGCAGCACCACATCACCGTTCGGCACTTCCTTGAGTACGGCGAGCATGGCGTCGACGTCGAGGCGGTTGTCACTGCCCACGTAGGGGTAGTGACTGACCTTGACCCCGGCCGCCGCGAAAATGGTTTCGTGGATTGGCCAGGTCGGGTTGCTCAGCCACACGCCCTTGCCCGGCAGGCATTGGGCGATGAAGTCGGCCGCCAGACGTAGGGCACCGGTGCCGCCCGGGGTCTGGGTGGCGCCGGCGCGCTGTTCGGCGATCAGCTTCGAGTCGGCGCCGAGCACCAACTCGTTGATGACTTTGCCAAACTGCGGGTTGCCGTGACCACCGATGTAAGTCTTGGTGTCCTGGCTTTCGACCAGCCGTGCTTCAGCGATTTTCACCGCTTCCGGGATCGGCGTCAGGCCTTGGGCGTCCTTGTAGACGCCAACGCCCAGGTCGAATTTGCGCGGGTTGCTGTCCTGCGCATACGCCTCCATCAAGCCGAGGATCGGGTCGCCGGGTACCCGGCCGATGGCGTCGAAGTGCATTACTTGCGTCCTTCTGCGGTCTTGGCCACTTCGTCAGTGCGTGCGGCCATGATGAAGTCGTTGCGGTGCAGGCCTTTGATCGAGTGGCTCCACCAGGTCACGGTGACTTTGCCCCATTCGGTGAGCAAGCCCGGGTGGTGACCTTCGGCCTCGGAGATCTCGCCGACAGCGTTGGTGAACGCCAGCGCATGTTTGAAGTTCTTGAACAGGAAGACCTTCTCCAGCTGCATGATGCTGTCGCGCACTTCGATGTTCCAGTCAGGGATCTGCTTGATCAGGATCGGCAGTTCTTCGTCGCTGACTTGTGGCGCATCGGCGCGGCAGGCTTCGCAGTGGGCTTGGTTCAAAGTGGACATGGTGTATTCCTGAAATCGAGTGTGTTTTTTTTATAAAGGCTTCTGAGTCGTCAATGCCGTCACGCTAAACCAAAGTGGCGGCAACTGACAGGCTCAATTGTCAGCAAAAGTCGCGGTTCACGCGGCTTTCGGTTTCGGCGGAAATTTCGGTGCGTGCAGACCCAACTGCATGCCCTGGCGAACCATGGCCATGATGTCTTCATGGGCCACGTCGAACAGGCGCTTGAGGTCCGGCAGGACAAAGTACAGCGGTTGCAGGATGTCGATGCGATACGGCGTGCGCATGGCTTCGAGCGGATCGAAGGCTTGATGCTCCGGTTCGTCCGACAGCGAATAAACGGTTTCTTTCGGTGAGGACAGGATGCCGCCGCCGTAGATGCGTTTGCCTTGCGGGGTGTCGACCAGGCCGAACTCGATGGTCATCCAGTACAGGCGCGCCAGGTACACGCGTTCTTCCTTGGTCGCCTGCAAGCCGAGCTTGCCGTAGGTGTGGGTGAATTCGGCGAAATACGGGTTGGTCAACAGCGGGCAGTGACCAAAGATCTCGTGGAAAATATCCGGCTCTTGCAGGTAATCCAGCTCTTCGCGGGTACGAATAAACGTCGCGACCGGAAATTGCTTGCTGGCCAGCAGTTCAAAAAAGGTCTGGAAGGGGATCAGTGCCGGAACGCGTGCGACCTGCCAACCGGTGGTCTCGCCGAGCACTTTGTTGATTTCGCCGAGTTGCGGAATGCGGTCGTGGGGCAGACCGAGTTTTTCGATACCGTCCAGGTATTCCTGGCACGCACGCCCTTCGATCACTTTCAGTTGGCGAGTGATCAGCGTGTTCCACACCGCGTGTTCTTCGGCGGGGTAGTCGATAAAACCTTGCGCATCGGGCTCGCGGGCCACGTATTGCGTCTGCTTCATACTGCTCTCCTGCTAGGGGAATTCGTTCTTGTTATGTCCAGCGATGGATTCAGAATTACCTGAGTGCGGTCGGGTTTGCAGCAGGTTGATCGCGATACGTGTAGGAAAATTCGCCTGAAATCGTAAAATAATCGTTACGCTTGGACGGATATATCGCGTTTGCGGTGATTAGCGGGTTTGAAAAGCTCAGTACCTGTCACATAATCTTGACAACTATCTGCGTGCCTCGGCAGAAAAATGAGCGTCGGGCGCACCGCAATACCCTGTGGGAGCGAGCTTGCTCGCGAAAGCGCTGGGTCTGACACATCAATGCTGGATGTGCTGACGCCTTCGCGAGCAAGCTCGCTCCCACAGGGGCGGTATTCAACTCCCCATCTTGTCGGGCCTTATATATGCGCATCAAAGTCCACTGCCAGAACCGCATCGGCATCCTGCGCGACATTCTCAACCTGCTGGTCGCCTACGGGATCAACGTGGCGCGGGGTGAAGTCGGTGGCGAGCATGGCAATGCGATCTACCTGCACTGCCCGAACCTGATCAATATCCAGTTCCAGGCGTTGCGGCCGAAATTCGAGGCAATCGCCGGAGTGTTTGGCGTCAAGCGGGTAGGGCTGATGCCTAGCGAACGACGGCACATGGAGTTGAATGCCTTGCTCGGCGCGCTGGAGTTTCCGGTGCTGTCGATCGACATGGGGGGCTCGATCGTCGCTGCCAACCGCGCGGCGGCGCAGTTGCTCGGGGTGCGCGTTGACGAGGTGCCGGGTATTCCGCTGTCGCGCTACGCCGAGGATTTCGACTTGCCGGAACTGGTGCGCGCCAATAAATCGCGGATCAATGGCATGCGGGTCAAGGTCAAGGGTGACATCTTTCTGGCCGACATCGCGCCGCTGCAATCGGAGCACGACGACAGTGAAGCCATGGCCGGCGCAGTGTTGACCTTGCATCGCGCCGACAGAGTGGGCGAGCGCATCTATAACGTGCGCAAGCAGGAGCTGCGTGGCTTCGACAGCATCTTCCAGAGCTCCAAAGTCATGGCCGCCGTGGTGCGTGAAGCGCGGCGTATGGCCCCGCTGGATGCGCCGCTGTTGATTGAAGGCGAAACCGGCACCGGCAAGGAGTTGCTGGCGCGTGCCTGCCACCTCGCCAGTCCGCGCGGGCAGTCGCCGTTGATGGCGCTCAACTGTGCAGGCCTGCCTGAGTCGATGGCCGAGACTGAGCTGTTCGGCTATGGCCCCGGCGCCTTCGAAGGGGCGCGGGCCGAAGGCAAGCTCGGTCTGTTGGAATTGACGGCGGGCGGCACATTGTTTCTCGACGGCGTCGGCGAAATGAGTCCGCGTCTTCAAGTGAAGTTACTGCGCTTTCTGCAGGACGGTTGCTTCCGCCGGGTCGGCAGTGATGAGGAGGTTTATCTGGATGTGCGGGTGATCTGTGCCACCCAGGTGGACTTGTCCGAGCTGTGCGCGCGCGGCGAGTTTCGCCAGGATTTGTATCACCGCTTGAACGTGCTCTCCCTGCACATCCCGCCGCTGCGCGAATGCCTCGACGGCTTGACCCCGCTGGTCGAACACTTTCTCGATCAGGCCAGTCGGCAGATCGGCTGTTCGCTGCCGAAACTGGCGCCGGCGGCGATGGATCGGCTCAGCCATTACCATTGGCCGGGCAACGTGCGGCAACTGGAAAACGTGCTGTTCCAGGCGGTTTCGCTGTGCGATGGCGGCACGGTGAAGGCCGAGCATATTCGGCTGCCGGATTACGGCGTGCGTCAGCCGCTTGGCGATTTCTCGCTGGAGGGTGGGCTGGACGAGATTGTCGGGCGCTTCGAGAAGGCGGTGCTGGAACGGTTGTATTCCGAGCATCCGAGCAGTCGGCAGTTGGGTAAGCGGTTGGGGGTTTCGCACACCACCATTGCCAACAAGCTGCGTGAATACGAAGTCGGCAAAGAGTCGGGCAGCAGCGAATGATCGTTCCCACGCTCTGCGTGGGAATGCCTCAATGGACGCTCTGCGTCCGGTTTGGGACGCGGAGCGTCCCGGGCTGCATTCCCACGCAGAGCGTTGGAACGATCATTAGCCGGGATTGCCGCCAAGCGGCATAACACCGCCGGTTTTTCGACTTCGATACATTTCAAATTTCCCCTCGTCACTCCCCAAGTCCTTTGTTTACCGGGTCTTTGTCCGCCAGAAAAAAGTTGGTCTGCAAATTGCTTATGGCTCAGCAGTACAGCGGTGGGCGGCAAACGTCCGGCATGCAGAGGAAAGAGTGTGGACAAGTACCTTTATGTGGCAATGACCGGCGCCAGCCAGAACGCACTGGCGCAGAAGGCTCATGCCAACAACCTGGCGAACATCTCCACCAACGGTTTTCAGCGCGACCTGGAGCAGGCGCGTTCGATGCCGGTGTTTGGTGACAGCTTTCCGGCGCGTGCGTTTGCCATGAGCGAACGGCCCGCCACCGACTTCACCCCAGGTTCGCTGGTGCAGACCGGCCGTGACCTCGACGTCGCTGTCACCGGCAACGGTTTTATCGCCGTGCAGAACCCGAACGGCGGCGAGAGTTACGTGCGCACCGGCAGCCTCAACGTTGACGCCCTCGGCGTGCTGCGTGCCGGCAACGGTATGCCGGTGATGGGCAATGGCGGTCCGATCGCCGTGCCGCCCGAGCAGCAGATCGAAGTCGGCGAAGACGGCACCATCAGTATTCGTGCGATGGGCGAAGGCCCGCGCGTCATGGCGGAAGTCGACCGGATCAAACTGGTCAACCCGGACATCAAGAACATGAACAAGGGCCTCGACGGCTCGATCTACACCAAGGACGGCCAGCCTGCGCCGGCCGACGCCAACGTCAAACTGGTGTCGGGCTTCCTCGAGTCGAGCAACGTCAACGCCGTTGAGGAGATGACCTCAGTGCTGGCCCTGGCCAAGCAGTTCGAGTTGCACGTCAAAATGATGAACACCGCCAAAGACGACGACCAGGCCATGGCTCGGGTCTTGCAGATCAGCTAATTATCAGAACGTCGCGCCGAAAAACAGGCGCACGAGGAGAATCGAATGCTTCCGGCTCTATGGGTTGCCAAAACCGGTCTGTCCGCCCAGGACACCAACCTGACCACCATTTCCAACAACCTGGCGAACGTGTCGACCACGGGTTTCAAACGTGACCGCGCCGAGTTCCAGGACTTGCTCTATCAGATCAAGCGTCAGCCAGGCGCCCAGTCGACTCAGGACAGCGAACTGCCGTCGGGTCTGCAAGTGGGTACCGGTGTGCGCATTGTCGGCACCCAGAAAAACTTCACCGCCGGCAGCCTGCAAACCACCGAGCAGCCGCTGGACATGGCCATCGACGGTCGCGGGTTTTTCCAGATTCTGCAGCCGGACGGCACCACGTCCTACACCCGTGACGGTACGTTCCACCTCGATTCCAATGGCCAGATCGTCAACGCCAGCGGTTTCGCTCTGGAGCCTGCCGTGGTTATCCCGAACGATGCGCAGACCTTCACCGTCGGCCGTGACGGCACCGTGTCGGTGACCATCGCCGGTAACCCGGCGGCGCAAGTGATCGGCAACCTGCAAACCGCCGACTTCATCAACCCGGCCGGTCTGCAAGCCGTGGGCAACAACCTGTTCCTGGAAACCGCCGCTTCCGGTGCGCCGCAAGTCGGTACTCCGGGCCTGAACGGGTTTGGCACCATGCTGCAGAACACCCTGGAAACCTCCAACGTCAGCACCGTTGAAGAGATGGTCAATATGATCACCACTCAGCGCGCTTACGAGATGAACTCCAAGGTGATCTCCACCGCCGACCAGATGCTCTCGTTCGTAACGCAGAATCTGTAATCAAGTCTATGAGGCGGCCATGAGGCCGCCTGCAACACCGTGAGGTAGGGTCATGAATCGCTTCGTATCTGTTCTGGCATTGAGTGGGGTCGTCTCGCTCGCGGGCTGCGTCGCCCCGACGCCCAAGCCCAATGACCCTTACTACGCCCCGGTGTTGCCGCGCACGCCGCTGCCGTCTGCGGCCAATAACGGCTCGATCTATCAGGCCGGCTTCGAGCAGAACCTGTACAGCGACCGCAAGGCTTTCCGGGTCGGTGACATCATCACCATCACCCTGAACGAGAAGACTCAGGCGAGCAAAAACGCCAACTCGCAAGTGGCCAAGAACAGCAAGACCGGCATCGGCCTGACGTCGCTGTTCGGCGGCAGCGCGACCACCAACAACCCGTTGGGCGGTAACGATCTGAGTCTGGACGTTGGCTACAGCGGCGACCGCGCGACCAAGGGCGACAGCAAAGCGGCGCAGGGCAACACCCTGACCGGCTCGATCACGGTGACCGTGGCTGACGTCTTGCCCAACGGCATCATTGCCGTACGCGGCGAGAAGTGGATGACCCTCAATACCGGCGATGAGCTGGTGCGGATTGCAGGTTTAGTGCGTGCCGATGACATCGCCACGGACAACACCGTGTCGTCGACCCGTGTCGCCGATGCGCGCATCACCTACTCGGGCACCGGCTCGTTTGCCGATGCGAGTCAGCCAGGCTGGTTCGACCGTTTCTTCCTCAGCCCGCTGTTCCCTTTCTAGGTGGCTACGTTGAATTTCAAGAGCCTCATGCTGGCTGCGGCGCTGATGTCCGCAGCCTTTGCTGCCCACGCCGAGCGGCTGAAAGATATCGCCAGCATTTCTGGCGTGCGCTCCAACCAGTTGATCGGTTACGGCCTGGTGGTCGGGCTTAACGGTACCGGCGACCAGACGACGCAAACCCCGTTCACCCTGCAGACCTTCAACAACATGCTCTCGCAGTTCGGCATCAAGGTGCCGCCGGGATCGGGCAACGTGCAATTGAAGAACGTCGCGGCGGTGTCGATCAGTGCCGACTTGCCGGCGTTCGCCAAACCGGGTCAGCAGGTCGATATCACCGTGTCCTCGATCGGTAACTCCAAGAGCCTGCGCGGCGGCACACTGTTGCTGACCCCGCTCAAGGGTATCGACGGCAACGTCTACGCCATCGCTCAGGGCAACCTGGTCGTTGGCGGTTTCGATGCTGAAGGCCGTGACGGTTCGAAGATCACCGTCAACGTTCCGTCGGCCGGCCGCATTCCGGGCGGTGCCTCGGTGGAGCGTTCGGTGCCGAGCGGTTTCAACCAGGGCAACAGCCTGACGCTGAACCTCAACCGTTCCGACTTCACCACGGCAAAACGTATCGTCGACAAGATCAACGACATGCTTGGCCCTGGCGTTGCGCAAGCCATCGACGGCGGTTCGATCCGAGTCACCGCGCCACTCGATCCGAGCCAGCGCGTCGACTACTTGTCGATTCTGGAAAACCTCGAAGTCGATCCGGGTCAGGCGGTGGCGAAAGTCATCATCAACTCGCGGACCGGCACCATCGTCATCGGCCAGAACGTCAAGGTTTCCCCGGCCGCCGTGACCCACGGCAGCCTGACCGTGACGATCACCGAAGACCCGATCGTCAGCCAGCCGGGTCCGTTGTCCAACGGCCAGACCGCTGTCGTGCCACGCTCGCGGGTCAATGCCGAGCAGGAAGCCAAGCCGATGTTCAAGTTCGGCCCTGGCACCACCCTCGACGAAATCGTCCGTGCGGTAAACCAGGTCGGCGCGGCGCCGGGTGACTTGATGGCCATCCTCGAAGCACTGAAGCAGGCCGGTGCGTTGCAAGCCGACCTGATCGTGATCTGAGGCCGACCCTTATGGATATGCGCAAAAGCGGTCTGGTCAACAGCAGCGATTCGGGTTCTTACTCGGACCTCAATCGCCTGAACCAACTCAAGGTCGGCGACAAGAACAGCGATGCGAACATGCGCAAGGTGGCGCAGGAATTCGAATCGCTGTTCCTTGGCGAAATGCTCAAGTCGATGCGTTCAGCCACCGAAGCGCTGGGCCAGGACAACCCGCTCAACACGCCGGCGGCCAAGCAGTATCAGGAAATGTACGACCAGCAACTGGCCGTTTCCATGTCCCGCGAGGGCGGTGGTATCGGTCTGGCCGACGTGCTGATGCGGCAGATGTCGAAGAACAAACCGATGGCGCCGGGTGAGGCTGCGGCCGCGTCCGCCGCCAAGCAGGAAGAAGCCAAGGCAAAAGCCGCTGCAGTGGCCACGCCGATTGCCGCCGGCACCGTGGCCACCCACGGCCCGTTGTCGCGGCTCAATGGTGAGCGTCCGTTGTGGGCGTCGCGTTCGGTGAATGCACCGAATACGCAGTTGGCCCATCGCAACGACATGGAGCTGATCAATCAGCGTCGTCTGGCTCTGCCACCGAAGCTGGCTGATCGTCTGCTCGCCGGGCTGGTGCCGTCGGCCACGCCGGCAGCGGCCACGCCATTGCCGCAGCGCGCGACAACCACTGCCACAACCGGCGCCGGTCCGCTGTACAACGGCGACTGGCTGGCACGCGCCGAGAACGAAAAGGCCGCTGGCGGGCAGATGCAGATTTACGGTCGCGCCATGGCGCAGATTCCGCTGGCACCGGCGAAGAAAGCCTTCAGTTCCGCCGACGAATTCGTCAACACCATGCTGCCGATGGCCAAGGAAGCGGCCGACCGCATCGGCGTCGATCCGCGTTATCTGGTGGCCCAGGCGGCGCTGGAAACCGGTTGGGGCAAATCGGTCATGCGTGCCCAGGATGGCAGCAGCAGCCACAACCTGTTCGGCATCAAGGCGAGCAGCAACTGGAAGGGCGATTCGGCTCGCGCAATCACCAGCGAGTTCCGTAATGGCGCGATGGTCAAGGAGACGGCCGAGTTCCGCTCCTACGCCTCGTACAAGGACAGCTTCCACGATCTGGTGACTTTGCTGCAGAGCAATAATCGCTATCAAGATGTCGTGAAGTCTGCCGATAACCCAGAACAGTTTGTACGCGAGTTGCAAAAGGCCGGTTACGCCACCGACCCGAACTACGCGACAAAGATTTCGCAGATAGCCAAGCAGATGAACAGTTTCCAAAACTACGCTGCGGCGGGTGTATCCACCACGCCTTTTTAAGGCACAAGGTATAAGGTCTGAACCATGAGTTTGCTCAATATCGGGATGTCGGGACTGTCGGCCAGCCAGTCCTCTTTGGCTACGACAGGCAACAACATTGCCAACGTCGACACCGCCGGTTATTCACGTCAGCAAACCGTGCAGGGCACCAAATCCTCGCAGCAGTTCGGCACCGTGTTCATCGGTACGGGCACCACCCTGGCCGACGTGCGCCGGGTGTACAACTCGTACCTGGAAAGCCAACTGCACACAGC
Source organism: Pseudomonas sp. AIG (assembly GCF_977020205.1). Classification (NCBI taxonomy): domain Bacteria; kingdom Pseudomonadati; phylum Pseudomonadota; class Gammaproteobacteria; order Pseudomonadales; family Pseudomonadaceae; genus Pseudomonas; species Pseudomonas sp. AIG. Next base: position 84,185 of record NZ_CDROCK010000010.1, read on the forward strand.
CACTTCGCTCGACAGCGAGTCGGCTGCTTACCTGGCGCAGGCCACACCGCTGGACTCCATGCTGTCGGACACCAACACCGGCCTGACCGGCGTGCTGCAGAAATTCTTCACCACGATGCAGGGCGTTTCGACCTCGGCGACCGATGACACCTCCCGTCAATCGGTGCTGACCGGCGCACAGGCGCTGACCAGTCGTTTCAACACCATCGCCAAACAGCTCAACGACCAGAACACCACCATCAATGGCAGCCTGGGCGACATGACGTCCCAGGTGAACAAGCTGGCCACCTCGATTGCCAACCTGAACCAGAAGATCGGCGAGATCTCCACCAGCGGTGGTGCGCCGAACGATCTGCTCGACAGCCGCAACGAAGCCGTACGCCAGTTGTCCGAGTTGACCGGCGCACAGGTCGTCGAGCGTGGTACCAGTTTTGACGTCTACATCGGCAGCGGTCAGCCGCTGGTGATCGGCAACACCACCAACACGCTGAGCATGGTCGCGAGCAAAGACGATCCGTCGCGCATGGCCATCCAGATGGATCGCGGTTCGAGCACCATCGACATCACCTCGGCGATGAGCGGTGGCGAAATCGGCGGCCTGCTGACTTACCGCAAAGAAGTCCTCGACCCGTCGCTCAACGAGCTGGGCCGAGTGGCGCTGGTGATCGCGGATCAGGTCAACAGCCAGCAAGCCCAGGGCATCGACAAGAACGGTGACTTCGGCGCGGCGATTTTCAACAACATCAACAGTGCCGCGCTGGTCAGTTCGCGCAGCATCGCGCAGTCGGGCAACAGCACCGGTTCGGGTAACCTCGATGTCACCATCAAGGACACCGGCAAGCTGACCACCAGCGATTATCAAGTGACGTTCACCAGCGCCACTGACTACACCGTCAAGCGTTCCGACGGCACCGATATGGGCGCCTTCAGCACCACGACCAATCCGCCGCCAGTGATCGACGGTTTTACCCTCGCTCTCAAGGGTGGTGCGTTGAGCGCCGGTGACAGCTTCAAAATCACTCCGACCCGCAATGCGGCGGCGAGCATTCAGACGGTGCTCACCGATCCGAAGAAAATCGCCGCGGCCGGTCCGTTGACCGGTGTCGCCAGCGCCAGCGGTCTGGGCACCTTCACCCAGCCGACGCTGACCAGCAAGATCGATATCTACAACCCGACTGCCCAGGCTGACATGCAGGCGGCGCTGAAGAATTCGACGCCGGTGAAACTGGTGTTCGGTGCGGTGACCGGGGGCAGCCAGTCTTACACTTTTGTGGATGCCAAGGGCGGCCTCATCAGCAGCGGCACTATCGTTCCCGGTCAATCGAACGCGCTGGAGCTTAAAGTCGGCATCGTCGATGCCAGCGGCAACCCGGTGCTGGACACCAGCGTTACGCCGAACGTACAGAAAACCTTCTCCGTGCAGACCACTGTTGGCGGCACGCCGAAGCCTGGCGAAACCTTCACCATGAACCTGACCGGTGCGGCGTCTTCGGACAACCGCAACGCGCAATCGCTGGTCGCCCTGCAAACCGCGCAGACCGTCGACACCGGTTCGGCCAGTAAAGGCATCAGCCTGACTGACGCCTACAACAAGCTGGTGACCAACGTCGGTACCAAGACTGCTCAAGGCAAGTCCGACAGCGCCGCGACCTCGGCGATTCTGGATAACGCCAAAGGTGCCCGCGATTCGCTGTCCGGCGTGAACCTGGATGAAGAAACCGGCAACCTGGTCAAATACCAGCAGTACTACACAGCGTCTTCGCAGATCATCAAAGCTGCGCAGGAAACTTTCGCCACGCTGATCAACAGCCTTTAAGGAGTCGTAATTCATGCGCATTTCCACCGCCCAGTATTACGGCACGCAAGCGTCGGACTATCAGCGTAACTTCAACAAGGCTGTTGCCACCGCCAGCGAGGCGAGCAGCCTGCAGCGCATCACCAATGCGTCCGATGATCCGATCGGCGCCGGTCGTTTGCTGCAACTGGGCCAGCAGGCCGCGATGCTGGATCAGTACAAGACCAACGTCGACAGCACCACAAATTCGTTGAATGTGCAGGAGTCCACGCTGGATTCCATCACCACCGCACTGGCGCGTGCCAAGGAACTCGCCCTGGCCGCCAACACCGGCACGCGCACCGACAAGGATCGCCAGGCTTACGCTTCGGAACTGAGTCAGATCCAGCAACAAGTGCTGGGCCTGATGAACTCCAAGGATGCCAACGGCAACTACATGTTCTCCGGTTCGAAGACCGATACCGCGCCGTACTCGCAGAATGCCGACGGCACTTACACCTACAACGGTGACCAGACCACGATCAACCTGGGCATCGGCGACGGTATGACGGTCGGCACCAACACCACCGGTTGGGATGCCTTTCAGCAGACCATCAACACCGGCCGCACCAGCACCAACATGACGGCTCCTGCAGTGGATGACGGCCGTGTCGTGCTGTCCAGCGGTACCGTTGGCAATGTTGCCACCTACAACTCCAAGTTCTCCGGTGGTCAGCCGTACACCGTCAGCTTCGTCAGCAGCACCCAACTGCAAATCACCGATGCGCTGGGTAACGACGTGACGGCCGAAGCCAGCCAGAACGGCGCGATCGTCAACACCACCGGCACCAACCAGTCGGTCAGTTTCCGTGGCGTCGACCTGAAGCTGAACATCAACCTGAAAGCGGGGGACACCAACCCGGACGCGGTCATTGCCGGGCACAGCTTCCAGCTGTCGACCCAGCCTGACTCGTTCACCACCGCGCGCAGCCCGGGTAACCCGTCTACTGCGGTGATTACCGGTTCGACCATCACCGACCAGTCGGCCTATACAAACGCCTTCCCGCAAGGCGGCGCTGTGCTCAAGTTCACCAGCGCCACGGCGTTCGATCTGTATGCGGCGCCAGTCACTGCGGACAGCAAACCCGTGTCGTCCGGCACCGTGGCTGGCGGCAACGCGACCGCTGCGGGCGTGACTTTCGCGCTGGGCAACACGCCGGCCGCTGGCGATCAGTTCTCGATCCAGCCGAACAATCACCAGACCCAGAACGTGCTCGACACGCTGGGCCAGATGATTACGGCATTGAATACGCCGATCGACGGTGATGATGTTGCCAAGCAGAAGTTTCAGGGTGTCATGGAGTCGGGTCTCGGCAACATCGACGCCGCTACCAACCAGATTGGCGCTTCTGTCACCACCATTGGTGCCCGTGGCCAAGCGCTGGAAATGCAAACCGCGACTAACCTGAGCCTGAGTACGGCGAACACCACGCCCCAGGGCTCGATCCGTGATTCGGATCCCGCCGAAGTCATGACCCGCCTGACCCTGCAGCAGACCATGTTGCAAGCCGCGCAACTGGCGTTCAGCAAGATCAGCCAGTTGGGTCTGTTCAACAAGATCTGACGGTTAACGGGCGCGTGAGCGCCCGTTTGCTCCATCCTTCAAGTAATGTTTTTTAGCGGTTTCCAGGGCTCGCTTTACCGAGCGGGCTCGTACCGCCTGTGAGCCCGCCGTGAATTCACTCCCTCTCGTTAGCCTTGTCATTCCCGCCTTCAATCCACGCTTTTTCGAGCGAGCGTTACGCAGCGCTGTCGGTCAAGGCTATGGCCATCTGGAGATCATCGTTTGCGATGACAGTCGTGGCATCGAGATCGAAACCATCGTCTCGAATGTCGGCGAGGAGACCGGCGTCGCCGTTCGTTATGTCCGCAACCCGCGCACGTTGGGCCTGGTCGGCAACCTGAAAGCCTGCCTGGAGCAGGCGCAGGGCGAGTTCATCAAGTTTCTGTGTGACGATGATTTGCTGTATTCCGCTTGTATCGAGCAGCAAGCGCACGAGATGCGCCGTGCAGAGGTCAGTCTGGTGCTGGCGCAGCGACTGCTCTGGGATGCGAACGACATCATCCTGCCTGCGCGTCTGGAAAACACCTCGCTGTCGCCGGTCAGTGGCTTGTTCAAGGGCGACGATTTACTGGCGATCTTTGAAAAATTCCCGGTCAACGTTCTCGGCGGATTCAGCAACGCGCTGTTCCGCCGCGCGGACGTCGCCGAGCTGCTGCCGGCATTGACCGAGGAGGGCGGCTGCTTCGTCGCGAGCCTGGATTTCGCCTTGTATATCTGCCTGCTGCGACGCGGCAACCTGGCGGTGTCCAACAACGTGCTGAGCGCCGAGCGTCTTTATCCGGAGCGGCTGAGCGCGCAGCAACCGATGAAGGATGCGCTGGACGTTGAGCGCGAGTGGCTTTCGCAAATGCTCAAGGTCCGCAACGGTGAGTCGGCGCCTGCGCCAGGCTGGGTACGCTATATCCCGTTGGTAAAGGCTGACGAGTCGCCAAGGGTTTGGGAAGAGCTGCCGCTGAGTCGTACCCTCGGTTCCCGGCAGAGCCGTCAAGAGTGTGGCGTCGGCGTCGACAGCCTGAGTTTCGGCGAACTCTACGCGCAATGGCTGGCGTGCCGGGTGCTGACCGAAGGCCAGCGCAAGTTGCTCCCGGAAACCATCGCCGGTTGGTCACATCAGCCGCGCATCGTACCGATCATCATCGACGGCAAAGGCAGTCGCGATGGCGTGGAACGCACGCTGGAGGCCCTCGCCGATCAGGATTACCCGGCGGAACTGGTGCTGGTCCTGTCCGCGTCCTGTGCCGAAGCGGAGCTGGATGGCCGCGTCTTTCGCCTGCCACTGCAAGACGACGGGCTGGAGCAGCTCAACACCCTGCTGCCGCAGCTGGAAGGCGCCGACTGGTTCTACCTGCTGCAACCCGGTGATCGTCCGGTGGCCACGGCCTTGCTGATCATGGCGGACCGCATCGCGCATTCGCGGTCTTTCACCTGCCTGTACAGCGACGAAGGCAGTCTGCGCAGTGGTGAGTCGGCAGAGCCTGCGTTCAAGCCGGATTTCAATCTCGACCTCATGCGCAGCTATCCCTACGTCGGGCGGGCGCTGGCGTTCAAGCGCGAGCGGGTTCTGGCGCTGGGCGGCCTGACGTCTGACTTTGCCCAACTGGCGCCGCACGATCTGCTCTGGCGCATGGTCGAGAGCGACGGCACTCAGGTGGTCGGGCATATCGCCGAAGTGTTGCTCGAAGCGAAATTCGATCTGTCCCAATGGCTCACCGACCCGGGTGTCCTGGAACAGAATCCACGGGTGCTCGATGCGCATCTGCAGCGTTTGGGGATTGCCTACGAGACCCGACGTGAGGGCTCCGAGCTGCTCAATCGGGTCGACTATCGCCATGCCCGACGCCCGTTGGTGTCGGTGATCATCGTCGCTCAGGATCAGACGGCGGCTTTGCAGCGTTGTGTCGAAACGCTGCTGGAAAAGACCGCTTACACCGAGTACGAAATTCTCCTGGTCGATAGCGGCAGCGAAAGCGCCGAAGCACGGGCGTGGCTCGACGGCATGGGACAATTGGGCGGTGAGCGGATTCGTGTGTTGCGCTACCCGCAAAAAAACAACCTCGCCGCCATTCACAACTTTGCCGTGAGTCAGGCACGCGGCGAGTATGTCTTGCTGCTCAATGCCTTTGCGGTGATCACTCAAGCCGATTGGCTCGATGAAATGCTCAATCATGCGCAGCGCCCGGAAGTCGGGGTGGTCGGCGCCAAGTTGTTCGATCCGGACGGCGGGGTGTTGCATGCCGGCCTGATTCTCGGCTTGCAGGGGCCGGCCGGGCTGCCGTTCTTTGGTCAGCCGATGCAGTCGGAAGGCTATATGTTCCGGCTCCAGGCGGTGCAGGATCTGAGCGCCGTCGGCGGTGACTGCCTGATGGTCCGCAAGTCGGTCTTCGAGGAGGTCGCGGGGCTCGACGAACAGGACTTGAAGGTCGCGTACAACGTCGTCGATCTGTGCCTGCGGGTCGGTCGCGAAGGTTATCTGGTGGTGTGGAATCCGCATGCCCGGCTGGCGGTGGGCACGCGCCCGGTCGCCGTGGCAACGAGCGAAGAGCAACAACAGCACGAGCGCGAGCAGGACGCGTTTTACCAGCGCTGGTTGCCGCAGATTGCGCGCGATCCGGCCTACAACGTCAACCTGGCGCTACAGGGTATCGGGGCCAGCAACTTTAGCCTCGAACCGGGTCTGCTGACCGGCTGGAGTGCGTTTTCCAGGTCGAATCTGCCCAACGTGCTCGCGGTACCGATCAACGCTTCTGCCATCGGCCATTACCGCATGAGCCAGCCGATGATCGAGTTGGAGGCGGCCAACCGGGTCGAGGGGCGCATCTGCTACGGCTTGCCGTCGATCGTCGAAATCGAGCGTCAGGCACCCGACGTGATCGTGTTGCAGGGGCGCTACTCGGAGCACGCCATCGATGAAATTCCACCCCTGAAGAAGTACTTCAGCGCCCGGCGTATTTTCGAACTGGATGACTATGTCATCGACGTGCCTCATCGCAATGCCCACATCCGCAACATGCCGAGCAAGCAGGACATGGAGCGCATGGTGCGTCGAGCGATCGGCCTCTGTGATCGGGTGGTCGTGTCGACTCAACCCCTGGCCAATGCGCTGTCGGACATGCACCACGACATTCGTGTGGTGCCGAACATGCTCGCGAAAAACCTCTGGAGCCACCTGCGCAGCCAGCGGCGTACGTCGAAGAAGCCACGGGTCGGTTGGGGCGGCGGCACCAGCCACCACGGCGACCTGGCAGTGATCGCCGAGGTGGTTCGCGAACTGGCCAATGAAGTCGACTGGGTGTTTTTCGGCATGTGCCCGGATGACTTGCGTCCGTACATGCATGAGTTCCACGGGGTGATCCCGCTCGACGTGTATCCGGCGAAACTGGCCAGCCTCAACCTTGATCTGGCCCTCGCACCGCTGGAGTTCCACATCTTCAACGACTGCAAGAGCAACCTGCGGCTGCTGGAGTACGGCGCTTGCGGCTACCCGGTGATCTGCACTGACACCGAAGCCTATCGCGGCTACCTGCCGTGCACGCGGGTCAAGACCAACACCACTGATGAGTGGCTGCAGGCGATTCGCATGCACCTGGCCGATCCGGATGCCAGCTACCGCATGGGCGACGAGTTGCGTGAGGTGGTGCTGCGCGATTACGTGTTGCGTGGCGATAACCTGCGCTACTGGGAAAATGGCTGGCTGGCGGACTGACCGGTTCCAATGGTTGAAACAGCTCGATGAGAGGGATGAGTCCGGTGACGGAGTCATCCCTTTTTTCATGGCTGTACGTCCTGCGACGCCTCGCGCACCGAGCTGGCGCGTTTCCTGCAAGTCCCCCTCAAATCGCCATAAAACGAGCGCTCGCGGTCATTGCCCCTGCGCCCGAAACGGCAGAAAGGTTTAGCCAGAAGGCCGCAACGCTCAGAAAGCGACGCGCAGCCCGGTGACGAACGAGAGGGGAGAGGATGAAGGCAGTTATTTTGGCGGGTGGTCTGGGCACGCGCATCAGTGAAGAGTCGCACCTCAAGCCCAAACCAATGATCGAAATTGGCGGCAAGCCAATTCTCTGGCACATCATGAAGCAGTACTCCGCCCACGGGATTCACGACTTCGTGATTTGCCTGGGCTACAAGGGGTACGCGATCAAGGACTTCTTCGCCAACTACTTCCTGCACACCTCCGATGTGACCTTCGACATGCGTGAAAACCGCATGGACGTTCACCAGAATTACAGCGAGCCATGGCGTGTGACGCTGATCGATACCGGTGAAGAAACCATGACCGGTGGCCGCCTCGGGCGAGCCGCGCGCTATCTGGAAAATGAAGAAGCCTTCTGCTTCACCTACGGCGACGGCGTTTCCGATTTGAACATCAGCGCGTTGGTCGATTTCCACCTGACTCACGGCAAACTGGCCACCGTCACCGCCGTACAACCGCCGGGCCGCTACGGCGCGCTGGATCGCGAAGGTGACCGGGTACTGGGGTTCACCGAGAAGCCACGCGGCGACGGTGGCTGGATCAACGGCGGCTTTTTCGTGCTGTCGCCCAAGGTCCTGCCGCTGATCGAAGGTGATTCGACGTCGTGGGAGTCCGGTCCGCTGGACGGCCTGGCCGCACGCGGTGAGTTGATGGCGTTTCAGCACGATGGCTTCTGGCAGCCGATGGACACCCTGCGCGACAAGAACCATCTCGAAGCCCTGTGGCAGAGCGGGGAGGCCCCATGGAAGCAATGGGACTGAGTGCGGATTTCTGGCGCGGCAAACGCGTCCTCGTCACCGGACACACCGGTTTCAAAGGCAGTTGGCTGACCCTCTGGCTGCAAAGCCTCGGCGCGCAAGTCAGCGGCTTTTCCCTCGATCCGTCGACCGAGCCGAGCCTGTTCGAACTGGCGCGCGTGCACGAAGGCATCAACGATCAGCGCGGTGATCTGCGTGATCTCGGCGCGCTGCTGGAAATCATCGCCGACACCGAGCCGGAAATTGTTTTGCACCTGGCCGCTCAGCCATTGGTGCGCGAAGGCTATCGCGATCCGCTCGGCACTTACTCCAGCAACGTCATGGGCACGTTGAACCTGCTTGAAGCGATTCGTCAGGTCGGTTGCGTACGTGCCTGCGTGCTGGTGACCACCGACAAGGTCTACGCCAACAAGGAATGGCTGTGGCCGTACCGCGAAGACGAAGCCCTCGGGGGCCACGATCCTTACAGCAGCAGCAAGGCTTGCTGTGAGTTGCTCGCACAGTCTTATGCCGCGTCATTCTTCCCGGCGGACAAGTACGCCGAACACGGTCTGGCCCTGGCCACCGCGCGTGCCGGTAACGTGTTGGGCGGCGGTGATTTTGCCCCTGAGCGACTGATTCCCGACGTGCTCAAAGCCTGGACCGCCGACGAACCGGTGACCCTGCGTTATCCGCACGCCGTGCGCCCATGGCAGCACGCGCTGGAGCCGCTGGCCGGTTATCTGCAACTCGCCGCTGGCCTCTACGAACAAGGCGCGGAATACGCCGGTGCGTGGAACTTCGGCCCGGGTGAGGCGGACATGTGCAGCGTTGGTGAAGTGGTCGAATTGCTCGCCAGCCGCTGGCCGCAAGCGCGCGGCTTGCGCATCGAACCGAGTGAGCTGCACGAGGCGGGTCTGTTGCGTCTGGACAGCAGCCGCGCGCGCCAGGTACTCGGCTGGCAACCGCGCTGGACCTTGCACCAGTGCCTGGCCCAGACCCTCGACTGGCATCTGGCGTGGCAGAACGGCGATGACATGCGCACCGTCACTCTCGGCCAATTGAACCTGTACCGAGGCGCGCTGTGAGCGAGTTTTCCCTGAAGGCGTTGCCGCTGGCCGGCCTGTTCAGCGTTCAGCACAAACGCTTCGAAGATCAGCGCGGGCACTTCGCCCGGCTGTTTTGCGAGGGCAGCCTGAGTGCGTTCGGCAGTGAATTCCACATCCGTCAGATCAACCATTCCTGCACCCGCGAGAAGGGCAGTGTGCGCGGTCTGCATTATCAGAATGCCAGTGCGCCGGAAGCGAAACTGATCACCTGCCTGCGCGGTGAAGTGTGGGACGTCGCGGTGGATTTGCGCCCCGACTCCGAAACGTTTCTGCACTGGCACGCCGAGCACCTGAAGGCCGGTGACGGTCGCAGCCTGTTGATCCCTGCCGGTTTCGCCCACGGTTTCCAGACCCTCACCGAAGACGCCGAATTGCTTTACCTGCACAGCGCCGATTACGCGCCGGAGCATGAGGGCGGTCTGTCGGTGAATGATCCACGGCTGGCGATTGCCTGGCCGTTGCCTGTCAATAATTTGTCAGCACGTGATTCCAGCCATCCCGCGCTCGATCAACACTTTGCTGGAGTGCGTCTATGAACTGCCGTGGGTGCGCCGCACCGCTGAGCCTGCCGCTGATCGACCTCGGCACCTCGCCACCGTCCAACGCCTACGTGCATGCCGATCGCCTCGAGCAGGCCGAGCAATGGGTGCCGCTGAAGGTCGCGGTGTGCCAGCAATGCTGGCTGGTGCAGACCGAGGATTACACCAGCGCCGACAGTTTGTTCGATGCCGAGTATGCCTACTTCAGTTCGTTCTCCAGCACCTGGCTGGCCCATGCCGAGCGCTATGTCGTCGAGATGGTCGAGCGCTTCGGTCTGAGCGCTGACAGCCGTGTGGTCGAAATCGCCGCCAACGACGGTTATCTGCTGCAGTACGTGGCCGCGCGTGGCATCCCGTGCCTGGGCGTCGAGCCGACCCGCAGCACTGCACAGGCTGCGCGGGAAAAAGGCCTGCAGATTCGTGAGCTGTTCTTCGGTCGTGATACCGCCGCGCAGTTGCAAAGCGAGGGCTGGGGCGCTGATCTGATGGCGGCCAACAACGTGCTCGCGCATGTGCCGGACATCAACGATTTCCTCGGTGGTTTCGCGACGCTGCTCAAGCCGACCGGCGTGGCCACGTTCGAATTCCCGCAGCTGCTGACGCTGATGGCCGGCGCGCAGTTCGACACGCTCTATCACGAGCACTATTCCTACCTGTCGTTGACGGCCGTGCAGACCCTGTGCGAGCGCAATGGTCTGGAAGTGTTCGACGTCAGCCAACTGACCACCCACGGCGGATCGTTACGGGTGTTCGTACAGCGCAAGGACGGCGAACGCCGCGCGGTTCAACCCGCGGTGCAACAACAGCTGCAGGCCGAACTGGAGGCCGGGGTGCAAACCGCCGAGTACTACACCAGCCTCGCGCCTGCCGCCGAGCGCATCAAGCATGACTTGCTGCGCTTCCTGTTGCAGGCCAAGGCCGACGGCAAGCGCGTGGTCGGTTATGGCGCGGCGGCCAAGGGCAACACCTTGCTCAACTACGCCGGGGTCAAAGCGGACCTGCTCGCCTGGGTGGCCGATGCCAACCCGCACAAGCAGGGCAAGTTCCTGCCGGGCAGCCGCATCCCGATTGTTGCGCCTGAGCGAATTGCCCAGGAGCAGCCGGACTACATTCTGGTGTTGCCGTGGAACCTGTTGAGCGAAGTGACGCAGCAACTGTCTGCGGCCAAGGCATGGGGCGCACGCTTTGTCGTCGCCGTTCCGGAGTTGAGCATCCAATGAGCAGAATTCATTACACCAAACCCAGCGTTGGCGAACTCGAAGCGCAATACGCCCTGGACGCCGTGCAGAACGGTTGGGGCGCACGTTGCTACGAATACCTGACACGTTTCGAGCACGGCTTTGCCGAGCATCTGGGCGCCACCTACGCCATCGCCACCTCCAGTTGCACCGGCGCGCTGCACATGGGCATGGCGGCTTTGGGTGTCGGCGCTGGCGACGAAGTGATTTTGGCCAACACCAACTGGATTGCCTCGGCGGCGCCGATCACTTACCTGGGCGCCACACCGGTGTTCGTCGATGTGCTGGCTGACAGCTGGTGCCTGGATCCGCAACGTGTCAGAGCAGCGATCACCCCGCGCACCAAGGCGATTCTCGCGGTGCATTTGTACGGCAATCTGTGTGACATGGACGCGCTGCTCGCCATCGGCAGCGAGTTCGGCATCCCGGTGATCGAAGACGCGGCGGAAGCCATCGGCTCGCAATGGCGCGGCCAGGCGGCCGGCTCGCTGGGGGCTTTCGGCGCCTTTTCGTTTCATGGCACCAAGACCATGACCACCGGTGAGGGTGGCATGTTCGTCACCTCGGACAAGGCTTTGTATGAGCGGGTTCTGACCCTGTCCAACCATGGTCGTGTGGCAGGTTGCACCAAGCAGTTCTGGCCGGAGTTCGTCGGCTTCAAATACAAGATGAGCAACTTGCAGGCCGCCGTCGGCTGTGCCCAGGTCGAGCGAATCGATGAGTTGATCGAACGCAAACGGGCGATTTTTGCCCACTACGCGCGGGCACTCGAAGGCGTTCCGGGTGTGTCGCTCAATCCCGAGCCGGCCCATGGCCGCAATGGCTACTGGATGCCGACCGTGGTGTTCGATGCCGACACCGGCATCCACCGCGAGCAAATGATCGCCGCGTTCCAGGCCGCCGACATCGACGCCCGGGTGTTTTTCTGGCCGCTGTCGTCGCTGCCGATGTTCAGCGAATACATGGTCGATACGCCGTTGGCGTTTGCCTTGCCCGAGCGCGCCTTCAACCTGCCGAGCTATCACGACATGACCGACGCCGACCAGCAGCGTGTGGTGCAAGTGGTGCTGGATCTGCTGGCACGCAGGCATACAGCGTGAAGCTGTATCTGCTGGGGGCCGCCAACCCGGAAGCGGTGCGCATGCTGCACGCCGTCAAGCGCAGCACGCCGAACGTCGAATTCGCTTTTCTGGACAACGATCCGCGCAAGCACGGCACGCTGTTTTACGGGGTGCCGGTGCTCGGTGGCTGTGAACGGGTCGGCGAACTCAATGGCGAGGACGTGCGCTTCGTCAATCTGATCACCGGCAGTACCCGGTTACGCTACGAAACCACCTGTCAGCTGGTGGATGCCGGTGCACGCCTCGGTCAGTTTGTTCATCCGGGGATCGACCTGAGCATGATCCGCATGGGGCAGGGCAGTTATCTGCAGGAAGGCGTGCTGATGCAGGCTGAAGTGACACTGGGCGACAACACCAGCATCAGCGCCGGCAGTGTCGTGGGCCATGAAGGGCAGATCGGCCACTCGGTGTTCATGGCGCCGGGCGTGTGTATCGCCGGTTGCGTGGAAATCGGTGACGGGACCTTTATCGGCACCAACGCCACGATCCTGCCGCGCTTGCGCATCGGTCGTTGGGTGACCATCGGTGCCGGTGCGGTAGTCACCAAAGATGTGCCGGATTTTTCCGTCGTGGTGGGTAATCCCGCCAGGATCATCAAGACCAACGCAGTGCCTTACCCGGACGCCAGGGTATTCAGGTAAGCCGTTTCCCGAATTTTTGGAGAGTTGCAATGAATCCGCATGAACAGTTTCGCGAAGAAGTAAAAGCCAACATCGAAGGCCTGCAGAACGACAAGGCCTTGCAGACCGAGTCCCTGGACTGGGTCGGCACCACGGCCAGACACAAGTACACCTACAACTTCAGCTGGATGGGCCGGCCGATCATTCAGTTCCCGCAGGACATGGTCGCGATGCAGGAAATCATCTGGAACCTGCGTCCGGACGTGATCGTCGAGACGGGCATCGCCCACGGCGGTTCGCTGGTGTTCTACGCCTCGATCCTGGAGCTGATCGGACATGGCGAAGTGCTGGGCATCGACATCGATATTCGCGAGCACAACCGCGAAGCCATCGAAGCGCACCCGATGTTCAAACGCATCAGCATGATCCAGGGTTCGAGCATCGATAACGCCATCGTCGATCAGGTGCGCGAACGCGTGCAGGGCAAAAAAGTGCTGGTGGTGCTGGACTCCAACCACACCCACGAGCACGTCCTCGAAGAACTGCGCCTGTATGCACCTTTGGTTTCGGTGGGCAGCTATTGCGTGGTCATGGACACCGTGGTCGAAGACATGCCGGCCGATGCGTTCCCGGATCGTCCGTGGGGCAAGGGTGACAACCCGAAAACCGCGGTGTGGGCCTACCTGGAAGAAAACCGCGATTTCGAGATCGATCAGTCGATTCACAGCAAATTGCTGATCACAGTTGCGCCGGATGGTTATCTGCGCCGCGTGCGTTAATCGACAAACAACGATGAGTTTTCGGCGGCGCGCCGCTCGTGGGGAATATATGCAAGGCAAGAACACTTCTGTAACCGATCTGGCACTCAACGAACAGTTGACGGTTGTGCTGATCTCTCACGAACGCCCGGCGTTTCTGCGTAGAGCCATTCGCTTCTACAGCAGCCTGCCGTGCAGGATTCTGGTGCTGGATTCGTCGGCGGTGGCGCTGACGGGCATCCCAGCCGAATTTACCCACGTGGATTATCAGCACTTGCCGCAGTTCGGCTACTGGGGCATTCGCGCCAAGCTGGCTTACGGTGTCGAGCAACTGCAAACGCCTTACATGGTGTTTGCCGCCGACGACGACTTCCTTGTGCATGATGCCCTGCACGAAGCCGTGGCATTCATGGATGCCAACCCCGATTACAGTCTGTGCCATGGCTACAGCCTGATGTATCTGGCATTGGCCAACAGCGTCAATTACTACCGACGTGACAAGAAAGTCTGCGAAGACTACTCGGCCGATCAGGCCGAGGAGCGTTTGCTCGATTACATGCACCAGTACCTGCCGCCGTTCTATGCCGTGCAGCGTACGGCGATCTTGCGCGACTGGTACGCCGCCATGCCGCAAGACACGATCTTCCAGTGGCAGGAAGTCGGTCACACCTATTACATGCTGGCCCGGGGCAAGGTGCGGATTCTGCCGATCCCGTATGTCGTGCGCGAAATCAACTACGAGCAGTCCGATCACAACACCGAGATCTATCACACGCTGGCCTATATGGATGGCAAGAGCGTGGCCGGGCGCGAAGCGTTTGCCGAGTTCCTCGCGTCGTTGCCGACCCAGCTGCAGCATCAGGATCCGCAGCAGGGCAAACAGTTTGCGCTGAAGAGTTTTGCCACGCTGGCCGACAGCCTGCAGAACTATCGGGCACTCACCGCCGAGTTGATCTTCGAGTCGACCTGGGTCGATATCGAGGCCGGCCCGCAGCGTCGGTTCGGTCCCAAGCAATACGTGGAAATGCCGTTCTACAACCAGGTGTTTTTCGATCAGCTGACGCAATTCGAGTTTCTGTTGCACGCGATGCCGGCCGGACGCGTTCAGCTCAAGGAGCTGGAGGGGATCTGGGCTCGCCAGCAAAGCCTGATGCTGGCCCGCAACAATGACACCCCGGAAAGTGTGCTCGACCGCTTGTGGCAGGCGCATGACGCCAACGTGTTCAATCGCGCGGTGATCAAGCGACTGATCGCGCAATTGCAACCGCTGGACGAAGAAGACGACGCGCCAGTGCTGCGCGACTGGGTCGCGCGTCTGGACGCCGTGTTGCTCGAAGGGCATCAGCCGACATTCGCCAAGATGCTCACCGGTCGCCTGCTCGAGTGGCTCGCTGCGCGTACGCCGGATACCGAGCAGGCGGCGGCGATTGCCCGGCACCTGGCCGACAATGGGGGTGGTCCGCAGTTCGGCATTTTCCTGCTCGATCTGGACAACGACATCGACAAGTTGCAGATCTCTCTGGACAGCTTGCTTGAAGGTCACAGCAAAGCCTTCAAGGTCGTGGTCTTCACCACGGGTGAACCGCCGGCTGCAACCACTGCACAAAATACGCTGCACTTTGTGCGAGTGACCCAAAGCAACTTCGTCGACAAGCTCAACCAGAGCGTCAATCAATCGACCAGCGACTGGCTGCTGCTGGCTGAGGCGGGTGAAGCGTTCACGCCCGCCGGCCTGTTGCGTGCCAGCCTGGAACTGATGGCTGCGCCCGGTGTGCGTGCGGTCGCCACGGATGAGATTCAGCGCGAGGAAAATGGTGCGCTGGTGGATCTGTTCCGCCCGGGCTTCAACCTGGATCTGCTGCAGAGCGTTCCGTCATTGATGGCCCGGCACTGGTTGATTCGTCGCGAAGTGCTGACCGGGCTCGGCGGTTATCAGGCCGACTTCAGCAAGGCGCTGGAGCTGGATGTGCTGTTGCGCATCATCGAGCAGGGCGGCCTCGACGGTCTGGCCCATCTCGATGAACCACTGCTGATCACCCGGGCGCCGGAGTTGGCCGAAAATGCTCACGAACGTCAGGCGCTGCTGCGGCACTTGGGCAATCGTGGTTACAAGGCTCAGGTCACCTCGGCGCAGCCTGGCACCTGGCAGATCGACTATCGCCACGTCGAGCGCCCGCTGGTGTCGGTGATCGTGCCCGCTGGTGACGATCTTGATGCCTTGCAACGTTGCCTGGATGGCGTGCTGCTCAGAACCCGTTACACCCGCTATGAATTGCTGGTTGCGGTCAACCCGAATCAGTCGGCCGAGATCAATGACTGGTTGGGAGCGCTGCGCAACGCCAAAGTGCGCGTGCTGCATGCTGATCGTCCGCTTGATCAAGTGGCGCTGTACAACGCGGCCAGCCAAGAGGCGCAGGGCGAATATCTGGTGCTGCTGGCCACCGACAGTGAAGTGGTCAACCCGAACTGGATCGAGTCGTTGCTTAATCACGCCCAGCGTCCAGAAGTCGGCATCGTCGGTGCCAAACTGGTGGACCGCGACGGCAAGATCGCCCAGGCAGGTTTGATTCTCGGGTTGAACGACGGGGTGGCTTCGGCCTTCATCGGCGAGAAACACGCTAACGAGGGTTACATGCAGCGCCTGGCGGTCGAGCAGAACTATTCGGCGGTGTCGAAAGTGTGCCTGATGGTGCGCAAGGACTTGTTCAACGCGCTGGGTGGCCTGGACGACGTGACCTTCGCCGCCGGATTCAGCGATGTCGATCTGTGTCTCAAGGCCGGGCAGGCCGGCTACCTCACCGTGTGGACGCCGCTGGTGCAGGTGTTGCACACCGGCGAGTTGCCGCAAGCCCCTGAAGCCTTGGCGGCATTGCGTGAGAAGTGGAGCGCGGCCTTTGCCCGGGATCCGGCGTACAACGCCAACCTGGCGCTGACCGGCAAAGGTTTTACCCTGGGTGAAAGTGCCCCGATCAATTGGGCGCAATTGCTCGGCTAAGCCTGGCGAACAGGACACAGGAATTCAGACATGTTCAACGGTAAATCGATTTTCATCTCCGGCGGCACCGGCTCGTTCGGGCGCAAATTCATCGCCCGCCTGCTGGAGCAATACCAGCCCAAGCGCGTGGTGGTGTTTTCCCGCGATGAGCTGAAACAGTACGAGATGCAGCAGACGTTCAATGCGCCGTGCATGCGTTACTTCATTGGTGATGTGCGTGACGCAGACCGTCTGCGTCAGGCCATGCGTGGCATTGACTACGTGGTCCATGCCGCTGCGTTGAAGCAAGTGCCGGCGGCGGAATACAACCCGACCGAGTGCATTCGCACCAACGTCAATGGCGCGGAAAACATCATCGCCGCCGCCATCGATAACGGCGTGAAAAAAGTCGTGGCGTTGTCCACCGATAAAGCGGCCAGCCCGATCAACCTGTACGGTGCGACCAAGTTGCTCTCGGACAAGTTGTTCGTCGCCGCCAACAACATTGCCGGCGAGCAGCAAACCCGTTTTGCCGTGGTGCGCTACGGCAATGTGGCCGGCTCGCGCGGTTCCGTAGTGCCGTTTTTCAGCCAGCTGATCGCCGACGGTGCTCAGGAGTTGCCAATCACTGACGAGCGCATGACGCGGTTCTGGATCACCCTCGACCACGGCGTGCAGTTCGTGCTCGACAGCTTTGCGCGGATGCACGGTGGTGAAGTGTTCGTGCCGAAGATTCCGTCGATCCGCATCGTCGATCTGGCGCGGGGCATGGCCGAACATCTGCCGCACAAGAACGTCGGCATTCGTCCCGGCGAGAAGCTGCATGAGTTGATGGTGCCGCTGGACGATGCGCGCATGACCCTGGAGTTTGCGGATCACTACACCATTCAGCCGTCGATTCGCTTTACCAGCGTCGATGTCGATTTTGCCGTCGACAATCTTGGCGAGCAGGGGCGTGCCGTGAGCGAAGATTTCGAGTACCGCTCCGACACCAATCCGCACTTCCTCACGGTCGGGCAGATCGCTGACCTGCACGCGAAGCTCTCGGCATGATTCCCTACGGTCGGCAGAGCCTCGATCAGGCAGATATCGATGCGGTCGTCGAGGTGCTGCAATCGGACTGGCTGACCCAAGGGCCGACCATCGAGCGCTTCGAGCAGGCACTGGCCGAGCGTTGCCAGGCCGACTTCGCCGTCGCCGTGTGCAACGCCACGGCGGCGCTGCACATTGCCTGTCTGGCAGCGGGACTTGGGCCGGGTGATCGTTTGTGGACGACGCCGAACACCTTTCTCGCCTCGGCCAATTGCGGTCGTTACTGCGGGGCTGAGGTCGATTTCGTCGACATCGACCCGCTGACCTGGAACCTCGATGCTTTCGCTCTTGCCGCGAAACTCGAGCAGGCCGAGCAGGACGGCACTTTGCCGAAAGTGCTGGTGGCGGTGGCGTTCTCCGGGCAGAGCTGCGACATGCGCAAGATTGCCGAACTGGCCGAGCGCTACAACTTCACCGTGATCGAGGATGCTTCTCACGCCGTCGGCGCAAGCTATGCCGGGCGCCCGGTCGGCTGCGGTCAATTCGCGGCGATGACGGTGTTCAGTTTCCACCCGGTGAAGATCATCACCAGCGCCGAGGGCGGCATGGTGTTGACCAATCGCCCGCAACTGGCCGAGCGCCTGCAACGCCTGCGCAGCCACGGCATGACCCGTGATCCGCAACAGATGAGCGAGCCGAGTCACGGCCCGTGGTACTACGAGCAGATCGAGCTGGGTTTCAATTATCGGATCACCGATCTGCAGGCTGCGCTGGGTTTGTCGCAACTGGGCAAACTCGACGACTTCATCGCCCGGCGGCGCGAACTGGCGGCGCGTTACGATCGTCTGCTGGCGTATTTGCCGGTGACGTTGCCCAGCCTTCAGCCTGAGGCCGAGTCGGCTTGGCATCTGTATGTGATTCGTTTGCAGACCGATCGCATCAGCCTCAGCCACCGTCAAGTGTTTGAAGGCTTGCGTACGGCCGGTATTGGCGTGAATCTGCATTACATCCCTGTGCACTTGCAGCCGTACTACCGTGACCTGGGTTTCGCCGAGGGCGATTTCCCCGAAGCCGAGCGTTATTACGCCGAGGCGATCAGCCTGCCGCTGTTCCCGCTGCTGAGCGATGAGCAACAGGATTACGTGGTCGAGCAATTGCGTCGGCTGACCGAATAATTGCCACTGCGGCGACGGATGAGTATCTGCAATGCGTCAGTTGAGTGAGCAGGAAAAGTTCTGGCAGGGCGACTTCGGTAACCAGTACGCCGAGCGCAATGCGGGTCAGCCGCTGATGGCGGCGAACCAGGCGTTGTTTGCCAAAGCGCTCAACCGCGCCGCAGGTATCGAAAGTCTGGTAGAACTGGGGACTAACGCCGGCAACAATTTGCAGGCGTTGCATCAACTGTTGCCACGTTGCGAGCTATTCGGCGTCGAGATCAACGACAACGCCTGTGCTCAGGCACGTGCGCTGGACATTGCACAGATCTGGCATGGCTCACTGTTCGATTTTCCGCGCGAACGCCGCTACGACCTGACATTGAGCAAGGGTGTGCTGATCCACCTCGCGCCGCCGCTGTTGCCGACGGCTTATGCGCAGTTGTATGAGTTGAGTCAGCGCTACATTCTGATCGCCGAGTATTACAATCCGGCGCCGGTAGAAGTGACTTATCGTGGCAACCGCGGCAAGCTGTTCAAACGTGATTTCGCCGGCGAGATGCTTGATCGCTATGCCGATCTGCACCTGCTTGATTATGGTTTTGTCTATCACCGCGATCCGCAATTCCCGGCGGACGACATCACTTGGTTCCTGCTGGAAAAACGCCCTTGAGTAACGTCGCAATCATCCCGGCCCGTGGGGGCAGCAAGCGCATCCCGCGCAAGAATCTGTTGCCGTTCGATGGCGTGCCGATGATTGTTCGTTCGATCCGCACGGCGCTGGATTCAGGTTTGTTTGAGCAGGTGGTGGTCAGCACCGACGATGCCGAGATTGCCGACGTTGCGCGAGCGCACGGCGCGCAGGTGCCCTTCATGCGTCCGGCGGCGCTGGCCGATGATTTCACCGGCACCGCTGCGGTGATCGTGCACGCCTTGCAACAACTGCCAGCCTTTGATTACGCCTGTTGCGTGTATGCCACGGCGCCGCTGTTGCAGGCACGTTTTCTGCGCCAGGGCATCGAGTGGCTGGAGCAACATCCAGACAAGTCATTCGCATTCTCCGTGTGCAGTTTTGGTTTTCCGGTGCAGCGTGCGCTGACGCTGGACGCGCAGGGCGCTTTGACGGCATTGCATCCCGAATTTCGTAACACCCGTTCGCAGGATCTGCCCGAAGCGTTTCAGGACGCCGGCCAGTTTTACTGGGGGCGCAGTGAGGCATGGTTGCGCGGCGATGTGCTCTATTCGCCCGCCAGCCTGCCGGTGATTCTGCCCAGACATCTGGTGCAGGACATCGACACCCTTGAAGACTGGACGCGCGCCGAATACCTTTACGCTGCGCTCAAGGCCGGCGGAGAGTTGCAATGAGAATATTGATTCGTGCCGACGCCTCGCCAACCATCGGCAGCGGCCACATTGCCCGTTGCCTGACGCTGGCGCGCGTGTTGCGCGGGCAGGGCAGCCACGTCGCGTTTGCCTGCCGCAGCTTGCCGGGCCATCGCCTTGAGGCCTTGCGCGCAGAGGGCTTCGAGACGTTTGCGTTGCCTGATCGCTACGTCGATGAAGACCCACAGCAAGCCATCGAATCGATGTTGCCGTGGCAGGCCGATATCGACGCGTTGGGCATGCAGCTTGAAGGTCAGGCCGAATTCGACTGGATCATCGTCGACCACTACGGCCTCGATCATCACTGGCAAACCGCTGCACGGCGCTGGGCGTTGCGAATCGCCGCGGTGGATGATTTGGCCACGCGGCGCTACAGCGTCGATCTGTTGCTCAATCAGAATCTCTCGGGCCTGTACGAGAATTATCAAGCGCTGTTGCCAGAAGGTTGCCGCACCTTGCTCGGTCCACGCTATGCCATGTTGCGTGAAGAATTCAGCTGCCCGGCCGTCGACATCAAAGATCGGGCCCAGCGCGTATTGGTCAACTTCGGCGGTTTCGATGCGGTGAGGCAAACCCATCACGCGATGCTCGCGCTGGCCGATTTTGCCGATCTGCAGGTGGACTTCGTCGCCGGTGCCGACAATCCGGCATGGGCGCAGATGCAGGCCCTGGCCGAGACACGGCCGAACTGGCGTCTGCACAGATTTGTCAGTGACTTCTACCAGCGCATGACCGAGGCTGATCTGTTTATTGGTGCCGGTGGCGGCACCAGTTGGGAGCGGGCGGCAATGGGGCTGCCGACGATCTGTATTGCCGTGTCGAACAATCAGCAGGCCAACGGCGAAGTCATGGCGGCAGCCGGCGCGCATGTGTTCATGGGCGCCCGTGAGCAGGTCAGTGTCGAGCAGTTGCGCAACGCCATCGGCTTTGTCACCGGCAATCATTATTTGCGCCAGAGCCTGGCCGAACGCTCGCGACGACTGGTCGACGGGCGCGGCGCCGAGCGTGTCGCGGTGGCACTGGCCGGTGCGGTGCTGAAGGTGCGCGCGGCGACCCTGGACGATGCGCAATTGCTGTTCGAGGGGCGCAATGCCGAAACGGTGCGGCGCTGGTCGCTGGACAGCGGCGTGATCGACTGGCCGCAGCACCTGAACTGGCTGACCGCGAGTTTGCGCAATCCGCAGCGCCTGCTGTTGATCGCCGAGGCGGACGACGGCGCGGTTGGCGTTGTGCGGTATGACTTGCGTGGGTTTGAAGCTGAAGTCTCGATCTACCTGCTCGAAGGACGGATGGGCCTGGGGTGGGGCAGGGCGCTATTGGCCCGTGGCGAGGCATTTGTTGCCGCGCACTGGCCGCAACTGAAAGTCATCACCGCTCAGGTGTTGCCGGACAATCGTCCCTCGTTGAATGTGTTTCATGACGCCGGGTTCACTCAGAGTGCCTGTGCGTTCACCCGTGTTTTGAAGGATCACCCGCATGACTAGTTTCAAGATTGGCAACCGCTTGATCGGCGCCGATGCGCCGCCCTTCATCATTGCCGAGATGAGCGGCAACCATAACCAGTCACTGGACGTCGCCCTGCACATTGTCGAGGCTGCGGCCAAGGCCGGGGCGCATGCCTTGAAGCTGCAAACCTACACCGCCGAAACCATGACCCTGGATCTGGCTGAAGGCGAGTTCTTCATCAAGGATCCGGGCAGTCTGTGGGCCGGCACTTCGCTTTATGATCTGTATGAAAAGGCCCATACGCCGTGGGAATGGCATGCGCCGATTTTCGCCCGAGCGAAAGAGCTGGGCATGCTCGCGTTCTCGACTCCGTTCGATGACAGCGCGGTGGACTTTCTCGAAAGCCTTGATGTACCGGCCTACAAGATCGCCAGTTTCGAAAACACTGACTTGCCGTTGATCCGCCGTGTGGCGGCCACCGGCAAACCGCTGATCATCTCCACCGGCATGGCCAGCATCGCTGAGCTGGATGAAGCCGTGCGCGCTGCCCGCGAGGCGGGGTGCAAGGATCTGGTGCTGCTCAAATGCACCAGCACCTATCCGGCGACCCCGCTCAACAGCAACGTGCGCACGATCCCGCATCTGCGCGAATTGTTCGGCTGCGAAGTGGGCCTGTCGGATCACTCGATGGGTGTTGGCGTGTCGGTGGCGGCGGTGGCGCTTGGCGCGACGGTGGTGGAAAAACACTTCACCCTTGACCGTTCGGCAGGTGGGGTTGATGCGAGCTTTTCGCTGGAACCTGCAGAAATGGCCAGTCTGGTGGTAGAAACCGAACGTGCCTGGCAGGCCATGGGCCAAGTGCATTACGGCGTCACGGAGGCTGAACGCAAATCGCTGGTCTATCGCCGTTCGCTGTACGTCACCGCCGACATGGCCGCCGGTGAGCCCTTTTCCCGGGACAATCTGCGTGCTATCCGCCCTGGTCTCGGTCTGCCGCCCAAGCACACCGACGCCGTCCTCGGCCGCCGCGCGCGCGCAGCGATCAAGCGTGGCACGCCGCTGGACTGGTCGTTGGTCGAATAAGCCGATCTGCACCGATTCGGCAAAATAGCGTGACCTGCGAGTCATAACGCGCATCTTCACTGTATTGTATTGATCGGGGAGATGGCGCCTGGCTCGTTTTCGATTCCAGTGATAGCCCTTTGCGCTCCCCGTGGCTGCCCGTTGTGGCGGCCGTTTTCTGTTTGTCGGCGCCCCTCGAAATCCTTGCGAGCGGTGGTCTTGGGCTGTTTTTTATTGGGAAGCCGTAATGATTGGCATAAAAAGCATTGCGAGCTACGTTCCTGTAGCCGGCGTGGACAATTACGCACAAGGTGCAAAATTCGAGAAGGATGAAGAATTCATCCTTGGCAAGATCGGCTCGGCATTCCTGCCGCGCAAAGACGCTGAACAAGAAACCTCCGATCTGTGCGTGGAAGCGGCCAATGCGCTGTTTGCCAGCAACCCTGAACTGAAGCGTGAATCGATCGACGCCTTGATCGTCGTCACCCAGAACGGTGATGAAGAAGGCCTGCCGCACACCGCCGCAATCGTCCAGGACAAACTCGGGCTGCCAACCAACGTGGCGGCGTTCGACATTTCCCTGGGCTGCTCCGGTTATGTCTACGGCATCTACGCGATCAAGGGGTTCATGGAAGCCGCCGGCCTGAAGAACGGCCTGCTGATCACCGCTGACCCGTATTCGAAAATCGTCGACCCGGAAGACCGCAACACCACCATGCTGTTCGGCGACGCCGCCACGGCCACCTGGATGGGCGAAGATCCGACCTGGGCGCTGGGCAAGGCCAAGTTCGGCACCGACGGTTCGGGTGCTCCGCACCTGAAAGTCACCGATGGCGTGTTTTTCATGAACGGTCGTCAGGTGTTCAATTTTGCGCTGCTGAAAGTTCCGGCGCACTTGCACGAACTGCTGGATGATTCCGGTCTGAAGGCTGATGACATCGATGCTTTCTGCATTCACCAGGGCAGCGCGGCGATTGTCGATGCCGTGGCGCGGCGCTTCGAAGGCGAGCCGGAGAAGTTCATCAAGGACATGGTCGAGACCGGCAACACGGTGTCGTCGAGCATTCCGTTGCTACTGGAAAAACACGTCATTGATTCCGACTGGCAGCGTATTGCGCTGAGCGGTTTCGGTGTCGGTCTGTCGTGGGGCTCGGCGATCATTTATCGTCCTTGAGCGGAATCAAAAACGGCGGATACAAAAATAGCGTTCAAGGTTAACCTTGAACGCTATTTTTTTGCCTGAAAGGGAGCGCGAGGCGCCATGAGCGAGTTTTTCCAGGCCAACGCCCAGGTGATCCAGCAACGCTGGCCGGCGCTGTTTGCACGATTGCTGGCTGAAGACAGTTCGGTCATTCAAGCCGAACTGGTGCAAGGCCTGGGCTCTACGCTGAGTATCGACGGGATTCAACTGACCAGTCGCCATGACCGCATCCACGAGGCCCGGGTCCAGGCGGCCAGCCTGCCGGAAAAACCTCGGTTGCACGTCTACGGCACCGGCCTTGGCGACCTGCCGTCGGTGTTGCTGGAGCGCGCCGCCCTTGAGCGGTTGTACGTGCACATTCTCAACGGCGCCTTGTTTGCCTTGGTTCTGCAGTTGCTCGACCAGCGGCCATGGCTTGAAGACCCCAGAGTTGAACTGATGTATGCCGGCGATCATGCGGATATTTACACGCCGTTTTTTGCGCTGCCCGCCGAAATGCTCCTGGCCGATGACTTCAGCGCGAAGATTCGTGATCGGCTGGTCAATGAAGTTCACCTGAGTTTCAACAATCGCGAGTTCGATCCGCAATTGCCGGCGATCCAGCAGCGCTTGCGCGATAGCCTGGAGGTGCTGCTTGCCGATGATGACGTGGCGCAATTGTTTGGCACCTGCATCGGCCGCGAAATCTATGTGATCGGCACCGGACCGAGCCTGGAAGGGCATTTTCAACGGCTGGCAGCGGTGCGCGCTCAGGCCGAGCGGCCGCTGTTCATTTGTGTCGACACGGCTTATCGGCCGTTGCGTCAGCACGGGATCATCCCCGATCTGGTGGTGACGATCGATCAGTTGATCAGCTTTCGGCATCTGCCTTTCGAGGAGTCGGACGGCATCCCGCTGGTGTACCTGCCCATGAGCTCGCCGACGGTGTTGAAGGCCTGGAAGGGCAAACGCTATGGCGCCTATACCGCCAGCCCGGTCTACGCCACGTTGCGTCAGCAGCACCCTCGAGCCGAATTGAATGCTGGCGGCAGCGTGATTCACCCCGCTGTGGATCTGGCGGTGAAAATGGGCGGCACGCGCATTACCCTGTTCGGTGCCGACTTTGCCTTCCCGATGAACAAGACCCATGCCGGATGGGACGATGGCGATCTGGGGCCAGCCCTGGAGCAGGCGCGGCACTGGGTCCGTGACGGCAATGGCGAGCGGGTCAGGACGCAATTGAATTTTCGTGGCTACCTGTGCGTGCTGGAGCGTTATATCGCGCGGCATCCCGAGGTCAGCTTCCTTAACAGCAGTCGGGCAGGGGCGATGATCGTGGGCACTCAGTTCAACCCGGAGTTTGTGCAATGAGTGCCCAGGTGGCGTGCATCAGCGCATGCAGGCAATGCGCCGGCTTGTTTCGTTTGGGCCGTGATGTCGAAGCGGCGCTGACGATGGTCGATGTATTCGACGAGGCGCAGCGGTTTTTTGCGCTCGCCAATGAGGATGTCCAGCAGTCGTGGGCGCAGGTACTGACACACATACTGGCGTGTCAGGAGCGTCAGGACTGGCTGGGGCTTGCCGATTTCGTGGAATATGAACTGATTGAATTGCTGGAGAGTGCGCAGAGCTGAGAGAGGGGCGACGGCTCTGGCACAAGGGTTGGTGGTGTGGGCAGTTTTATGGCGTCATTTTTTCGTGGGAGGGGCGCGCTAAGCCCTTGTTTTTTTGGGAGTGGCAGGGTGATGGCAAATTTTTTTCAAAAAGCCCTCAAGCAACCTGCAAACCCGACGATAACTATTACGAAGGTTCTCTAGGCCATACCCGGCGGTTGCCAGGGCCGGAAGCCGCAGTACCCAACCAACGAGGAATTCGTCATGGCTTTAACAGTAAACACCAACACCACATCGTTGAACGTTCAGAAAAACCTGAACCGCGCTTCCGACGCTCTGTCGACTTCGATGCAGCGCCTGTCTTCCGGCCTGAAAATCAACAGCGCTAAAGACGACGCCGCTGGCCTGCAGATCGCTACCCGTATGACTTCCCAGATCCGTGGTGGCAACCAGGCGATCCAGAACGCCAACGACGGTATCTCCGTTGCTCAGACCGCTGAAGGCGCTCTGCAAGCTTCGACCGACATTCTGCAGCGTATGCGTGAACTGGCTGTTAAAGCCCGTACCGGTACCAACGGCAGCATCGACCAGAAAGCAACCAACGACGAATTCGCCCAGATGTCGGACGAACTGACTCGTATCTCTGCTTCGACCAACCTGAACGGCAAAAACCTGCTGGACGGTTCGGCTGGTACTGTGACCCTGCAAGTGGGCGCAAACACCGGTTCGGCTAACCACATCGACCTGGTACTGAGCTCCAAGTTCGACGCCGTCAGCCTGTCCGTAGGTAGCGGTACTGTAGTTCTGACCGGTGCAAGCGTATCGGGCGCTGCTGCCAACATCGACAACGCAATCACCGCGATCGACGCTGCAATTGCAACGATCAACAGCACTCGTTCGAGCCTGGGTGCTTCGCAAAACCGTCTGACCAGCACCATCTCCAACCTGCAAAACATCGTTGAGAACACCACCGCTGCACAGGGTCGTGTACAAGACACCGACTTCGCCGCAGAAACTGCTAACCTGACCAAGCAGCAAACTCTGCAGCAGGCTTCGACCTCCGTTCTGGCTCAAGCCAACCAACTGCCTTCCGCTGTACTGAAGCTGCTTCAGTAATTTCGGAACAAGTTTGGGCGGGGGAGTGCGCTTGTCGTGCTCTCTCGCCTTTTTACGTTAGGAGGTGATGAGCATGGACATGAGCGTCAAGCTTAACCAGTCTTATCCGGCTCCCAAGCCAGTAGCGCCGGTTGCTGACAAACCGTCAGAAACGCCTAAGGTTGCCAAGACTGAAGCTCCGGCCACTGCCAAGAGTCAGGATACGGACGATGCCAAGTTGAAGCTGGCCGTGCAGGAGATCGAGAAGTTTGTTCAATCGATCAAGCGCAATCTGGAGTTCTCTATCGACGAGCATTCCGGGAAGGTCATCGTCAAGGTGATCGCAAGCGAGACGGGTGAGGTCGTTCGACAGATTCCCTCCGCAGAAGCTCTCAAGCTGGCAGACAGCCTGGCCAATGCAAGCCACGTGTTGTTCGACGCCAAAGTCTGATAGCTGGCATGAATAATGTTTGTCCATTCTCAGGACGCGTGTAACGGTCAAAAGAATGGCAACAATCTGAAGGGAGATGCACATGGCAAGTCCAATTCTACCGGGTTCCGGACTGGGTTCCGGCCTGGACATCGGTGCGATCGTCACTGCGCTGGTCAACGCCGACAAGGCGCCGAAGCAGACGCAGATCGATACCGCGACCAAAGCCAATACGCTGAAGATTTCCGGCGTTGGTTCGCTGAAGAGCGCGTTGACCGCGTTCCAGACGGCGATGACCAATCTGGGCAGCAAGACCAATCCTGCCTTTTCCGGCTTCACCGCGACTTCGAGCAATACCAATCTGAGCGCGACGTCCGACAGCACCGCCGTGGCGGGCAGTTACAACGTTGCTGTCACTCAATTGGCCACTGGCTCGAAAATCGCCAGCGCCTCTTTTGCCGGCGGTGCCGCCAGTGCCATTCCGAGTGGTACCCTGAAAATCAGTCAGAATGGCACTGATTACAATGTCGACATTCCGGCCAATGCCACGTTGCAGACCACCCGTGACGCTATCAACAAGGCTCAGGGCGCCAACGGCATCTCCGCCAACATCGTGACCGACAGCTCTGGCTCTTCGCGCCTGGTGATCAGTTCGAGCAAAACCGGCGAAGGCTCTGACCTCAAAGTCAGCGGTATTGCCGGTCTGGAAATCGATGGCACCCAGCTGATGGGTCCTAACCCGGCTGCCGGTGCTTCAGGCGCCGTCAACGGCGTTGCGGGTAACGCCAAGCTGACCATCGACGGCCTTGAAGTCACCAGCAAAAGCAACACGGTGACCGGCGCAATCAGTGGTTTGACCCTGAACCTGACGACGGTCAGTCCTCTCGTGGGTGGTGTTGCGACGCCGACTGTTGTCAGCGTGGACGCCAACACCAAAGGCCTGCAGACATCGATCCAGTCGTTCGTCGACGCTTACAACACGTTGAAGACCACCATCGATACGCTGTCCAAGGCGACGCCGGATGCCGATGGCAAGCTGACCGTGCAAGCGGCGTTCACCGGCGACGCGATGCCGCGTGCACTGATTGCCGATATTCGTGAACAGTTGACAGCAACAGGCGCTGGCGGCCCGTTGTCGGTGCTGTCGCAGTTGGGTGTGATGACCGACCGCGACACCGGTAACCTGAAGTTTGATACCGCTGCTTTCACCAAAACCATGGCGCAGCCAGGCATGACCGGCCAGGTTCAGCAGTTGTTTACCGGCACCGACGACACCAATGGTCTGCTGACGCGCATGAGCAAGGTGGTTGATCCGTATCTCAAGCCGCCAGCGGGCAGCATTACCGGTGTCGGCTTGCTTGATCAGCGCATGGCCATTCTCACTAAAAACACCAGAAACCTGACCGACCAGCAGGCGGCGCTGGATTTGCGTGTCGAGAACCTGACCAAGACGTTGACTGCCAAGTACAACGCCATGGACTTGCTGGTAGGGCAGATGAAGGCGACGGCGAGCAACATCACGTCGTTCTTCAGCTCGCTGAACGCTCAGCAGTCCGCGAAGTAACAGACAGGCACGACAAAAACCCGGCTACGCTTTATCGGCGTGTGCCGGGTTTTTGTCTTTTTGATCTAAAGTTCTCTGATTCGTTGGCGATACACTGGTTATACGAGTCAATGTGGCAATGAGGTAGAACATGAACCCGATGTTAGCCCTTCGGCAGTACCAGAAAGTCGGCGCACACGCTCAGACGTCCGAAGCGAGCCCGCACCGTCTGGTGCAAATGTTGATGGAAGGTGGTCTGGGGCGTATCGCCGAGGCCAAGGGCGCCATTGAGCGCAAGGATATTGCTGCCAAGTGCACGGCCATCAGCAAAGCTGTTGGCATCATTGGCGGCTTGTGTGAGGGTCTGGATCTGGAAAACAGCGCCGATTCGGTGGCTGAACTCAACCAGCTCTACATCTACATGATGAAGCGACTGGCCGAGGCCAACATCAAGAGTGATCCGAAGATCCTCGACGAAGTGGCCGGTCTGCTGCGCACCGTAAAGGAAGGCTGGGACGGCATCGCTCCACCAGGCCCCCAGTTTTAAGGAGATCGTCATGAGTCTTGTATTGCAGCGAATCGCCGATACCCGTGAAGCGTTGGTCACAGCCCTGGCCGAACGCAACTGGGAAGCCATTGGTGAGCTGGATCTGGCTTGCCGGTCCTGCATGGAAGACGTCATGGCGGAAGCCGCGCTGGATGAAGACGCATTGCGCAACAATCTCGAGGAGCTGCTGCACGTCTACAAAGAGCTTCTTGAGGTGGCGATGGGTGAGCGGCAGGCGATAGCCAACGAGATGTCGCAGATCACCCAAGCGCAAAAGGCGGCAAAGGTTTACCATCTGTTTGGTTAATTAACCCCCAGTTAATCCAGACATGTGCGCCATAAATTTGACTGTGCACGGTTTTTTGACTTAACTAGTGGCTGTTTTCAGATTTCAGGCGTCTACAGGCACATGGTGTCCTGCAAGCGTCTCGCTTGCCCCATTTTTCGGGCATTGAGTTGACTAGGGAAGTTGCTATTGCATGTGGCGTGAAACCAAAATTCTGCTGATCGATGACGATAGCGTCCGCCGCCGCGACCTGGCGGTGATTCTAAATTTTCTCGGCGAAGAAAATTTACCCTGCGGCAGCCATGACTGGCAGCAGGCAGTCGGCTCTTTGTCGTCTAGTCGTGAGGTCATTTGCGTACTGATCGGGACCGTTAATGCTCCTGGCGCGCTTTTGGGCTTGTTAAAGACACTCTCAACCTGGGATGAGTTCCTTCCGGTTTTGTTGATGGGCGATAATTCTTCCGTCGACTTGCCTGAAGACCAGCGTCGCCGGGTGCTTTCGACCCTCGAAATGCCGCCCAGCTACAGCAAATTGCTTGACTCCCTGCACCGTGCCCAGGTCTATCGCGAGATGTACGACCAGGCCCGCGAGCGCGGTCGTCATCGCGAACCCAACCTGTTCCGCAGCCTCGTCGGCACCAGTCGTGCGATCCAGCACGTGCGCCAGATGATGCAACAGGTCGCCGACACCGATGCCAGTGTGCTGATCCTCGGTGAGTCCGGCACCGGCAAGGAAGTGGTCGCGCGCAACCTGCATTACCATTCAAAACGTCGCGATGCGCCATTCGTGCCGGTCAACTGCGGGGCGATCCCGGCAGAGCTGCTCGAAAGCGAATTGTTCGGCCACGAGAAGGGCGCCTTCACCGGTGCAATCACCAGCCGTGCCGGCCGTTTCGAACTGGCCAACGGCGGTACGCTGTTCCTCGACGAAATCGGCGACATGCCGCTGCCGATGCAGGTCAAACTGCTGCGCGTCTTGCAGGAACGCACCTTCGAGCGCGTGGGCAGCAACAAGACCCAGAGTGTCGACGTGCGCATCATCGCCGCGACCCACAAGAATCTCGAAAGCATGATCGAGATCGGCACCTTCCGCGAAGACCTCTACTATCGCCTGAACGTGTTCCCGATCGAGATGGCGCCGTTGCGTGAGCGCGTCGAAGATATTCCGTTGCTGATGAATGAACTGATCTCGCGCATGGAGCACGAGAAGCGCGGTTCGATCCGCTTCAACTCGGCGGCGATCATGTCGCTGTGCCGTCACGGCTGGCCGGGCAACGTCCGTGAGCTGGCCAACCTGGTGGAGCGCATGGCGATCATGCACCCGTACGGAGTGATCGGCGTGGTCGAATTGCCGAAGAAATTCCGCTACGTCGATGACGAAGACGAGCAAATGGTCGACAGCCTGCGCAGTGATCTCGAAGAGCGCGTGGCGATCAATGGCCATACGCCGGACTTCACCGCCAATGCCATGCTGCCGCCGGAAGGTCTGGACCTGAAGGACTACCTCGGTGGTCTGGAGCAGGGCCTGATTCAGCAGGCGCTGGACGATGCCAATGGCATTGTCGCGCGTGCGGCTGAACGCCTGCGTATCCGTCGTACCACCCTGGTCGAGAAGATGCGCAAGTACGGCATGAGCCGACGCGATGGCGATGAACAGGCGGAGGATTGACGCCTGTTTTTCAACTGCTTCATTTATAAGCAGTTTTTTTTAGGCACGGGTATTGCTACAGCCCTCGCAACGTTCCGTTTAACTGACGGTCAGCCAAGCGAGAAAGCACAATGCCCCAAGCCCAGATGTCTTCTGCCTCCAGTCCCGAGGGGCAGCCGTCCTCCGTAGAGCAGGCAAGCCGACAGGGCCTTGAGCAGGCATTCGAGCTGTTCAGCCAGATGTCCAGCCAGTTGACGGACTCCTACAGCATGCTGGAAGCGCGGGTGACCGAGCTCAAGGGTGAGTTGGCGGTAGTCAGCGCCCAGCGCATGCAGGAATTGGCGGAAAAAGAACGCTTGGCCAATCGCCTGCAAAACCTCCTTGATCTGTTGCCCGGTGGCGTCATTGTCATCGACGGTCACGGCATGGTCCGTGAAGCCAATCCGGCTGCCATCGAACTGCTCGGCCTGCCGCTTGAGGGCGAACTGTGGCGCCATGTGATTGCGCGCTGCTTTGCCCCGCGTGAAGACGACGGTCATGAAATCTCCCTGAAAAATGGTCGACGCCTGTCGATTGCCACCCGCTCGCTGGATGCCGAGCCGGGGCAATTGGTGCTGCTCAACGACCTGACAGAAACCCGTCATCTGCAGGATCAACTGGCGCGCCACGAGCGCTTGTCCTCGTTGGGCCGTATGGTCGCTTCGCTGGCACATCAGATCCGCACGCCGCTGTCTGCCGCGTTGCTTTACGCCAGTCATTTGACTGAGCAGGAATTGCCGGTCGCGACTCAGCAGCGTTTCGCCGGGCGCCTGAAAGAGCGTCTGCACGAGCTGGAGCATCAGGTGCGTGACATGCTGGTGTTCGCTCGCGGGGAATTGCCGCTCACCGATCGCCTCACGCCGAATGCGCTGATGCAAGCGCTGCAAGCCGCCGCGCTGACCCATGTGCAGGATCTGCCAATCCGTTGGCAGTGCGACAGTCATGCCGGAGAGTTGCTGTGCAATCGCGACACGCTGGTCGGCGCGCTGTTGAATCTGATTGAAAACGCGATTCAAGCCAGTACTGCCGACGTCCGCCTGAAAGTGCATTGCTACACCCGCGAAAACAGCTTGCGCCTGTGCATCAGCGACAGCGGTAGCGGGATCGAGCCAACTGTTCTGGCGCGGCTCGGCGAACCCTTTTTTACCACCAAAGTCACCGGCACCGGCCTGGGCCTGACCGTGGTCAAGGCTGTGGCCCGGGCACATCAGGGAGAATTGTTGCTGCGTTCGCGAGTCGGGCGCGGCACCTGCGCGCAGGTGATCCTGCCGCTGTTTTCCGCTGTACAGGGAGCTGAGTAAAAGTCATGGGCATCAAGGTTTTGCTGGTCGAGGATGACCGTTCGTTGCGCGAAGCGCTGGCTGACACGTTGCTGCTGGCCGGCCACGATTACCAGGCGGTC
The DNA here is from genome assembly GCF_977020205.1 of Pseudomonas sp. AIG. Lineage (NCBI taxonomy): Bacteria > Pseudomonadati > Pseudomonadota > Gammaproteobacteria > Pseudomonadales > Pseudomonadaceae > Pseudomonas > Pseudomonas sp. AIG. The sequence continues at coordinate 116,509 of NZ_CDROCK010000010.1, forward strand.
GGTTGCGCTGAGGATGCGCTGACGGCGGTGGCGCGCGAGGCGTTCAGTCTGGTGGTCAGTGACGTCAACATGCCGGGCATGGACGGTCATCAATTGCTTTCCCTGCTGCGTGCCCGTCAGCCACAGTTGCCGGTGCTGCTGATGACGGCGCACGGTGCAGTCGAGCGCGCGGTCGATGCGATGCGTCAGGGCGCAGCGGACTATCTGGTCAAACCGTTTGAACCCAAGGCTTTGCTGGATCTGGTGGCGCGGCATGCGCTGGGCAATATTGGTGTGAGCGAAAGTGAAGGCCCTATCGCCGTCGAGCCAGCCAGTGCGCAACTTCTCGAATTGGCCGCGCGAGTAGCGCGCAGCGATTCCACGGTGCTGATCTCCGGCGAATCCGGCACCGGTAAAGAAGTACTGGCGCGCTACATTCATCAACAATCCCACCGTGCCAGTCAGCCGTTCATTGCGATCAACTGCGCCGCGATCCCGGACAACATGCTCGAAGCCACGTTGTTCGGCCACGAGAAGGGTTCGTTCACCGGCGCCATCGCGGCGCAGGCCGGCAAGTTCGAACAGGCCGACGGCGGCACGCTGCTGCTCGACGAAATTTCCGAAATGCCCCTTGGTCTGCAAGCCAAACTGTTGCGCGTGTTGCAGGAGCGCGAGGTCGAGCGCGTCGGTGCGCGTAAACCGATTGCTCTGGATATTCGCGTGGTCGCCACCACCAACCGTGATCTGGCGGGCGAAGTAGCGGCGGGGCGTTTCCGTGAAGATCTTTTTTACCGTCTGTCGGTTTTCCCTCTGGCCTGGCGTCCACTTCGCGAGCGCACTGCCGATATCCTGCCGCTGGCCGAAAGGTTGCTGGCCAAACACGTCAATAAAATGAAGCACGCGGCGGCGAAACTCTCACCTGACGCACAAGCCTGCCTGACCGCTTACCCGTGGCCGGGCAATGTGCGTGAGCTGGATAACGCCATTCAACGTGCGCTGATTTTGCAGCAGGGCGGTTTGATTCAGCCGCAGGATTTCTGTCTGGCCGGTCCCGTGACGTACACCGCGATGCCCGTCGCCGCGCCGGTGTCAGCGGTGCTTCGCGAGGTGGAAATCGATGCGGATTCGGCCGGCGCCCTGGGCGATGACCTGCGCCGCCGGGAGTTTCAGATGATCATCGACACCCTGCGTGCCGAGCGTGGACGGCGCAAAGAGGCCGCAGAAAAGCTCGGCATCAGCCCGCGCACCCTGCGCTACAAACTGGCGCAAATGCGTGATGCCGGGATGGACGTCGAAGGTTATCTGTTCGCCACCTGAGCCGCGCTGCAAAAAATTGAAAATGCTTTTCTGAAAGGGCTGCCCATGAGCTGGCACCCTTGTTGCTAATACCTGCGTACCCGCCGAGTGAGTGTCAAAAAATTGCGGGCCGCCCAAGAGAGTAGACCATGAGCCAAGGTATTGAATTTAATCGGTTGATGACAGACATGAAGGCCATGAAGCTGGATGCCATGTCTGCGCCGAAATCGACGACCGCTGTCCCTGAGCTGGGAGGCAGCAGCTTTTCCGACATGCTCGGTCAGGCGATCAACAAGGTCAGCGATACTCAGACCGCGTCGACTCAGTTGGCCAATGCCTTTGAAGTGGGCAAGAGCGGCGTCGATCTGACGGACGTGATGATCGCTTCGCAAAAAGCCAGCGTGTCGTTCCAGGCTCTGACCCAGGTACGCAACAAACTGGTTCAGGCTTATCAAGACATCATGCAGATGCCGGTTTAAGGACGAGATTGAGTCATGGCAGAAGCAGTCGCCGATAACGTTCCGGCCAAGGCCACCCCGATAGACGGCAAACCGCCGCTGTTCGGCCTGTCCTTCCTGGAAAACCTCTCCGAGATGACCATGCTGCGTCAGGTGGGCCTGTTGGTCGGCCTGGCTGCGAGCGTGGCGATTGGCTTTGCCGTGGTGCTGTGGTCGCAGCAGCCGGATTACCGTCCGTTGTACGGCAGCCTTGCCGGCATGGACGCCAAGCAGGTCATGGACACTCTGGCCGCCGCCGACATTCCTTACAACGTCGAACCGAACTCCGGTGCCTTGCTGGTCAAGGCCGATGACCTGTCCCGTGCGCGGATGAAACTCGCGGCTGCTGGTGTCACTCCCAGCGACGGCAATATCGGTTTCGAAATCCTCGACAAGGAACAGGGGCTGGGCACCAGCCAGTTCATGGAAGCGACGCGTTATCGTCGTGGCCTCGAAGGTGAACTGGCGCGGACCATTTCCAGCCTGAACAACGTCAAGGGTGCCCGTGTGCACCTGGCGATTCCGAAGAGTTCGGTGTTCGTGCGTGATGAGCGCAAGCCAAGCGCTTCTGTCTTGGTCGAGTTGTATTCCGGTCGTTCGCTGGAACCGGGTCAGGTGATTGCGATCATCAACCTGGTGGCGACTTCCGTTCCCGAGCTGAGCAAATCGCAGATCACCGTCGTCGACCAGAAGGGCACCTTGCTCTCTGATCAGGCGGAAAACTCCGAAATGACCATGGCCGGCAAGCAGTTCGATTACAGCCGTCGCATGGAAAGCATGCTCACCCAGCGCGTGCACAACATTTTGCAGCCGGTACTGGGCAACGATCGCTACAAGGCCGAAGTCTCGGCCGATATCGATTTCAATGCCGTCGAGTCGACGGCCGAGCAGTTCAACCCGGATCAACCGGCGTTGCGCAGCGAGCAGTCGGTCAACGAACAACGCACCGCCAGCAATGGCCCGCAAGGTGTGCCGGGTGCCCTGAGCAACCAGCCGCCGTCGCCTGCTTCGGCGCCGCAAACCACCGGTGGCACCGCAGCGCCGGCCGCGATGGTGCAGCCCGGTCAGCCACTGGTTGACGCCAACGGTCAGCAGATCATGGACCCGGCCACCGGCCAGCCGATGCTCGCGCCGTACCCGGCCGACAAACGTCAGCAATCGACCAAGAACTTCGAACTCGACCGTTCCATCAGCCACACCAAACAGCAGCAGGGTCGCCTGAATCGCCTGTCGGTGTCGGTGGTGGTCGACGATCAGGTCAAGGTCAACGCGGCCAACGGTGAAACCACCCGTGCGCCGTGGAGCGCCGACGAATTGGCGCGCTTCACCCGTCTGGTCCAGGACGCCGTCGGTTTCGACGCCAGCCGCGGCGACAGCGTCAGCGTGATCAACATGCCGTTCTCCGCCGAGCGCGGCGAAGTGATTGCCGATATTCCGTTCTACTCCCAGCCATGGTTCTGGGACATCGTCAAACAAGTGCTGGGTGTGTTGTTCATCCTGGTGCTGGTGTTTGGTGTGCTGCGTCCGGTGCTCAACAACATCACTGGCGGCGGCAAAGGCAAGGAGCTGGCCGGTCTGGGCAGCGACGTGGAACTCGGCGGGATGGGCGGCCTGGACGGCGAACTTTCCAACGACCGCGTGAGCCTCGGTGGTCCGCAGAGCATTCTGTTGCCGAGCCCGAGTGAGGGTTATGACGCGCAACTGAATGCAATCAAGAGTCTGGTGGCCGAGGATCCGGGTCGCGTGGCTCAGGTCGTGAAAGAGTGGATTAACGCAGATGAGTGATAACCGAGCCGCAACCGTCAAACTGAACAAGGTCGACAAAGCCGCGATTCTGCTGCTGTCCCTGGGTTCGACCGATGCCGCGCAAGTGCTGCGCCACATGGGCCCGAAAGAGGTTCAGCGTGTCGGCGTGGCCATGGCGCAGATGGGCAACGTCCATCGCGAGCAGGTCGAGCAGGTCATGAGCGAGTTCGTCGACATCGTCGGCGACCAGACCAGCCTGGGCGTCGGTTCCGATGACTACGTGCGCAAAATGCTCACCCAGGCACTGGGTGAAGACAAGGCCAACGGCCTGATCGACCGCATCCTGCTCGGTGGCAACACCAGCGGCCTCGACAGCCTGAAATGGATGGAGCCGCGCGCCGTTGCCGACGTGATCCGTTACGAACACCCGCAGATTCAGGCAATCGTGGTCGCGTACCTCGATCCGGATCAGGCCGGTGAAGTGCTGGGTAACTTCGACCACAAAGTGCGTCTGGACATCATCCTGCGCGTGTCGTCGTTGAACACCGTACAACCGGCGGCACTGAAAGAACTCAACCAGATTCTCGAGAAACAGTTCTCCGGCAACTCGAATGCCTCGCGCACCACCCTGGGTGGCATCAAGCGTGCGGCGGACATCATGAACTTCCTCGACAGCTCGATCGAAGGCCAGCTCATGGACTCGATTCGCGAAGTCGACGAAGACCTGTCCGGTCAGATCGAAGACCTCATGTTCGTGTTCAACAACCTCGCCGATGTCGACGACCGTGGTATTCAGGCGTTGCTGCGCGAAGTGTCCTCCGACGTGCTGGTGCTGGCCCTCAAGGGTTCGGACGAAGGCGTCAAAGAGAAGATCTTCAAGAACATGTCCAAACGTGCTGCCGAACTGTTGCGCGACGACCTCGAGGCCAAAGGCCCGGTGCGCGTCAGCGACGTCGAAACCGCACAGAAAGAAATCCTCACCATTGCCCGTCGTATGGCCGAAGCCGGCGAAATCGTACTCGGTGGCAAGGGTGGCGAGGAAATGATCTAAGCCCATGGACAAGCACGACGACGATGTGACGGATCTGATCCGTGCCCGCGATGTCCGTGGTTTCGAGTCCTGGGCCATGCCCAGCTTCGACCCGCCGAAGCCGGAACCCGAGCCTGAACCGGAGCCCGAACCGCCGGAAATGGAAGAAGTGCCGCTGGAAGAAGTCCAGCCACTGACCCTGGAAGAACTCGAAAGCATCCGTCAGGAGGCTTACAACGAAGGCTTCGGCATCGGCGAAAAGGAAGGTTTTCACAGCGCCACGCTCAAGGTCCGTCAGGAAGCCGAGGTAGCGCTGAGCGCCAAACTCGCCAGCCTTGAGCAGTTGATGGCGAACCTGTTCGAGCCCATCGCCGAACAAGATACGCTGATCGAAAAGTCGCTGGTCGACCTCGTGCAACACATCACCAAACAGGTGATCAAGCGCGAGCTGGCTATCGATTCCAGCCAGATCGAACACGTCATGCGCGATGCCCTCAAGCTGTTGCCGCTGGGCGTCGACAATGTGCGCCTGTACGTCAATCCGCAGGACTTCGAGCAGGCCAAGGCTTTGCGCGAACGACATGAGGAAAACTGGCGCATCGTCGAAGATGAATCGCTGCTGCCGGGTGGCTGCCGGGTTGAAACCGAGCACAGCCGCATTGATGCGAGCATTGAAACCCGCGTTACTCAGGTCATGGCCAAACTGTTCGATCAGTTGCACGAGCAGGCTTTGCACCCGGCTGAAGCGGATCTGACTCTGGACATTCCAGAAGACGTAAAACCGGCGGCCTCGCCTGAAGAGCCGCTCGCGGACGCACCCGATGCGCCTTGAACGCACCAGTTTCGCCAAGCGCCTGAGCACTTACGCTGAGGCGGTTGAAATTGCCGGCGCGCCGATTCTTGAAGGTCGCCTGCTGCGCATGGTTGGCCTCACCCTCGAAGCCGAAGGCCTGCGCGCCGCCATGGGCACGCGTTGCCTGGTGATCAATGACGACAGCTACCACCCCTCGCAGGTGGAAGCGGAAGTCATGGGTTTTTCCGGTAGCAAAGTCTTTCTGATGCCAGTCGGCAGTGTCGCCGGTATCGCCCCCGGCGCCCGTGTGGTGCCACTGGCTGATACCGGGCGCTTGCCGATGGGCATGAGCATGCTCGGTCGCGTCCTCGACGGCGCCGGCCGTGCGCTGGACGGCAAGGGCGGCATGAAGGCCGAAGACTGGGTGCCGATGGATGGCCCGACAATCAACCCGCTCAACCGTGACCCGATCAGCGTTCCGCTCGACGTCGGTATCCGTTGCATCAACGGTTTGCTGACGGTCGGTCGTGGTCAGCGTCTGGGTCTGTTTGCCGGTACCGGTGTCGGTAAATCGGTGTTGCTGGGCATGATGACGCGCTTCACCGAGGCCGACATCATCGTCGTCGGCCTGATCGGTGAGCGGGGTCGCGAAGTTAAGGAATTCATCGAGCACAGCCTCGGTGAAGAAGGTCTCAAGCGTTCCGTCGTGGTCGCTTCGCCGGCGGACGATGCGCCGTTGATGCGTCTGCGCGCAGCGATGTACTGCACGCGCATCGCCGAATATTTCCGCGACAAGGGCAAGAACGTCCTGTTGCTGATGGATTCGCTGACCCGTTTCGCTCAGGCGCAGCGGGAAATCGCCCTGGCAATCGGCGAGCCGCCGGCGACCAAGGGTTATCCGCCATCGGTATTCGCCAAATTGCCGAAACTGGTTGAGCGTGCCGGTAATGCCGAGAAGGGCGGAGGTTCGATTACCGCGTTCTACACCGTGCTGTCCGAAGGCGATGACCAGCAGGACCCGATTGCCGACTCGGCCCGAGGCGTGCTCGACGGCCACATCGTGCTGTCCCGGCGTCTGGCCGAAGAGGGGCACTATCCGGCCATCGACATCGAAGCGTCGATCAGCCGGGTGATGCCGGCGGTGGTCTCGCCGGAGCACATGCAGCGCGCGCAATACTTCAAGCAGTTGTGGTCGCGTTATCAGCAGAGCCGCGATCTGATCAGCGTTGGCGCCTACGTTGCCGGTGGCGACCGCGAGACCGATCTGGCGATCTCCCTGCAACCGCAGCTGGTCCGGTACCAGCGTCAGGGCCTCAACGACAAAATCAACATGGGCGAAAGCCAGGCTTACCTGGAAACCCTGTTTGCCCCGGCGGCGGGCGGCTAACCGGTCATGGCCACTGTCAGTCGAGCCGCGCGTCTGGCGCCGGTGGTGGACATGGCCGAACAGGCCGAGAAAACCGCCGTGCAACGGCTGGGCTATTTTCAGGGCCAGGTCAAAGTCGCTGAAAGCAAACTCGCCGACCTCAATGCCTTCCGTCTGGATTATTCCGAGCAATGGATCGTGCGCGGCAGTACGGGCGTGAGCGGGCAATGGCTGCTTGGTTTTCAGGGCTTTCTGGCGCAGCTCGACACCGCCGTAGACCAGCAGCGCCAGAGTCTGGTCTGGCATCAGAACAAGCTCGACAAGGCGCGTGAGGAATGGCAGCAGGCATTCGCCAAGGTTGAAGGACTGCGCAAACTGGTGCAGCGTTATCGCGAAGAGGCGCAACGCCTTGAGGACAAGCGCGAGCAGAAGTTGCTTGATGAGTTGTCGCAGCGCTTGCCGCGAAAGAATCCGTTCTAAATCGCACCGCTAGACCCTGTGGGAGCGAGCCTGCTCGCGAATGCAATCGATCAGTTGACTGAAGTGTTGACTGACACGACGCCTTCGCGAGCAGGCTCGCTCCCACATTTGTTCCTGTGATGCGCCTTGCCGCAACCCTGTGCAGGTGCTAAACCTTGTACAGGTTCGTCAATGACAAGGAAGCCAGTCAATGTCAGTCGTTACAGAAGTCTCTCCAGATGGTCAAAAACTGACGATTTCGGTCAGGGGGCGGTTTGATTTTGGTCGCCATCAGGAGTTCCGTGAGTCCTATGAGCATCTTGCCAAGAAGCCTGAGTCCATTGTGGTGGATTTGAAAGAAGCCACTTACCTCGACAGCTCGGCGCTGGGCATGCTGCTCCTGCTGCGGGATCACGCCGGCGGCGATAGCTCGGACGTGCGCGTGGTCAACAGCAACTCCGATGTGCGCAAGATCCTCGCCATCTCCAATTTCGACAAACTCTTCGACATCAGTTGACGCCTATGCAGGCGCAAGAGCCGCTGACCATTCTGATCGCCGAAGACAGCGCCGCCGATCGGCTGCTGCTGTCGACCATCGTCCGCCGCCAGGGTCACGCGGTCCTGATGGCGGCCAACGGTGCCGAAGCGGTCGATCTGTTTCGCCGCCAGCAACCCGATCTGGTGCTGATGGACGCGATGATGCCGGTCATGGATGGCTTCGAAGCGGCGCGGCAGATCAAGGCGCTGGCGGGCGAAACGCTGGTGCCGATCATCTTCCTGACATCGCTGACCGAAAGCGAAGCGCTGGCCCGATGTCTGGAGGCCGGTGGTGACGACTTTCTGGCGAAGCCTTACAACCAGGTGATTCTGGCCGCCAAAATCAAGGCGATGGATCGCTTGCGCCGTTTGCAGGCGACGGTGCTGCAACAGCGCGACCTGATCGCCAAACACCATGATTACCTGCTCAACGAACAACGCGTGGCCAAAGCGGTGTTCGACAAGGTTGCGCACTCCGGCTGCCTGAGCGCGGCTAATATCCGTTACCTGCAATCGCCCTATGCGTTGTTCAACGGCGACCTGCTGCTGGCGGCCTATACGCCGGCGGGCGACATGCATGTGTTGCTTGGCGATTTCACCGGCCATGGTTTGCCGGCAGCGGTCGGGGCGATGCCCTTGGCCGAGGTGTTCTACGGCATGACCGCCAAGGGCTACGGCCTGGCCGAAACCCTGCGCGAGATGAATGCCAAGCTCAAACGCATCCTGCCGGTGGACATGTTCTGCTGCGCCACGCTGCTCTGTCTGAGTTTTCAGCGGCGTTCGGTCGAAGTGTGGAACGGTGGCATGCCTGACGGTTATCTGCATCGGATCGCCAGCGGTGAGCGTGTGCCGCTGGCGGCGCGGCAATTGCCGTTGGGGGTGCTGAGCGCGCAGGCGTTCGACGACCGAACGGAAGTGCATCCCATGGCCGTCGGTGATCGGGTGTTCCTGTTATCCGACGGCGTGATCGACACCAGTGATGCCAGTGATCAACTGTTCGGTGTCGAGCGTTTGCAGCAGGTGTTCGCCGCCAACCGCGAGCCGGATCGCTTGTTCGAGGACATCGAGCAGGCATTGCGCGATTTTCGCGGAGAGGCCCGTGACGACGTGAGCATGGTCGAGATCAGCCTGCTCGAACCGGCGCAGGTCAAGCCGTCGGCGCCGGTGTATTCCGACAGCGGCCAGTCGTGCCCGCTCGACTGGTCGGTGAGCTTCGAATTCCGTGGCGCGACGCTAAAGCGTTTCAATCCGTTGCCGTACCTGTTGCAGTTGTTGCTTGAGGTGCATGGGTTGCGGGCGCAGAGTGGCGCTTTGTACAGCGTGCTCGCCGAGTTGTATTCCAACGCGTTGGAGCACGGCGTGCTGGGGCTGGACTCCAGTCTCAAGCGCGATGCGGCGGGTTTTGCTCTGTATTATCAGCAGCGCAATGATCGGCTGGAGGCGTTGCAGGACGGTTTCGTGCGCGTGCATTTGCAGGTGCAACCACGAGGCGAGGGCGGTTGTCTGGTGATTTGCGTGGAAGACAGCGGCAAGGGTTTTGATGTGGCGCGGATCATGGAGCGGCCGCTGGACGGTGTCCGTTTGTCGGGACGTGGTGTCAGTCTGGTCCGGCAATTGGGGCGCAACGCCAGCTGGTCGGACGAAGGTCGTAGTGCTCGCGTGGAGTTTTCCTGGGAGGTTGAGGCATAATCCGCGCAATTCTTGATCAAGGAGTGAGCAAGTGACTGACAAACATATTGATCGCGAGGCGCTGAGCGTACTGCGCGAAGTCATGGAGGAGGGTTATCCGGAGCTGCTGGATACCTTTCTGGCGGATTCCGAAAGTCGCTTGTACGAGTTGCAAAAGACCTCGGATGCCAAGGCTTTGTCGGAAGTTGCGCATAGCTTCAAGGGTAGCGCCAGCAATATGGGCGCTGTGCGGTTGGCGGCGCTCTGCCAGGAGCTGGAATCGGACGCCAAAGATAAAAGTCCTTCTGAAATCGCCAGGCTGGTCGCTGATATCAGCGGCGAGTTCGCCGATGTCCGCCCGGTTTACGAAGATGAGCGGCAGCACGCACTGACGCACTGATCCCGCCGTCCGGCGCTTTTCTCAAGCGCCGGGCAAAACTGGCCCGGCACTTGCATTTATCTCCGCAACTGTACCTACGATCCCAGTGCAGCGGAGACCGTTTCATGCCTGCGACCCCCAACATCCTTCTTCAGAATGCCGCTCAGGCCAAGGCGCAAGCCGCCTCGGCGAAAACGTCGGCTATGGCCGTAGACACTGGGGATAAAGCCTCTAGCTTCGCTAAGGTGTTCGCCGATCAGGGATCGAACAAACCCGTCGTCACTGCTGATAATTCGCCCAAGTCGGCGCGTGACAAGGTTGCTGACAACAGCGGCAAAAAGGATATTGGCAAGGATCAGTCTGCCGTTGCGCAACCGGCGGTTGCCGATAGCGGCAATGACTTGCCTGCCGATAAAACGGCAGCTACCGATGACACTTCCGCGAGCAGCGACGACAGCGCGGACACTCCTCAGACCCCAGTGGTTGATGCTGCACCGGTTGACCCGGCGCTCGACCCGGCATTGGCCGTCGCTGTGCAGCCGGTGGTTGCGGCACCTGTGGCGCAGGCCCCGGCTGTCGTTGCCCCGGCCCCGCCTGAAACCGAAACCCCCGCACTCGCTGCGTTGCCGGGTACGGTCAAAGATCCGGCGCCGACTACCGACAGCGATTTCGACCCTTCGGCTGATCCCCTCGACTCGATGCCGGCCGTGCGCATGGCGATGGAGCAGGGCGGGCACATTTCCGCCGCCAGCCAGGCGCAACCGAAAGCGTCGCCGGCTCAGACTCAGGCCGACGGCGAATTGACTGCGGCACAAAACTTCGCCGCTGGCATGGCCAGCATGCTCGATGTGCAAGCCGACAAGGACAGTACCAGCCAGGGCGGCGACAAAGCGTTCAGCGGCTTGATCGACGACGGCCTCAAAGATCTCAAAACCGCCACCAGCGATACCCGCGTCGATGACTTCGCCAACCGTCTGGCGGCACTGACGCAGGCAGCTACACCGAAGACTGCGAACGCTGTGCCGGTGAACCAGCCGATTGCCATGCACCAGAGCGGCTGGACCGAAGAAGTGGTCAACCGCGTCATGTATCTGTCGAGCGCCAACCTGAAGGCGGCGGACATTCAGTTGCAGCCAGCGGAACTGGGGCGTCTGGATATCCGCGTGAACATGGTCCCGGATCAACAGACCCAGGTGACGTTCATGAGCGCGCATCCAAGCGTGCGTGAAGCGCTGGACGGGCAAATGCATCGCCTGCGCGAGATGTTTAATCAGCAGGGCATGGGCCAGGTTGACGTCAATGTGTCTGACCAGAGCCGTGGCTGGCAAGGGCAGCAGGGTCAGGAACAGGCGCAGCAGGGCCAGAGTGGTCGCACCCGTGCTGCTGGCGGTCGCCTCGATTCGGCGGATGAAGAGTTGGCGCCTGCCGCTGTTGCTGAAGCCGCTGCTCAAACCACCAGCGTGATTGGCAGCAGCGCGGTCGACTATTACGCCTGATCAAAATCAAGAGACCCCTCATCGGAACGCCGCCCGCCTAGCCCTCTCCCGGAGGGAGAGGGGACTGATTGGGGGATGGTTGGGAAGTACGCCGACCGGGTAGTTCTGCTGTGAATCCATAATTGACTCGGTCTTTCAGGTCGATGTTTGACGTCTGGCACCTCGGTCGGCCCCTGAAAACCCTCACCCTAGCCCTCTCCCGGAGGGAGAGGGGACTGATTGGGGGATGGTCGCGAAGTACACCGACCTGATTATTTTGCGCCGAATCCATAATCGACTCGGTCTTTCAGGTCGACGTATCACGACAAAACACCTCGGTCGGCCCCCTCTCCCTCCGGGAGAGGGCGGGGGTGAGGGTGCCTTTGACTTTAGCGTTGTCTCCACCATCACCGACACTTCTGGCATAACACTTGCTCTTGCCTTGCCGTGCGACTGTGAAAACCCGAATAGTGACGGATTATTGGCATGGCGAAGAGCGAAACAGCAGCAGTGAAAGACCCCGCAACCAAAGGCAAACTCAAGCTGATCATTGTGATCGTGCTGGCGTTGCTGTTGGCCATTGGTGCATCCGTGGGGGCGACCTGGTTCTTCATGCACAGTGCCCAGAGCAAGCCTGCCGAGGCCGCCGATGCGGCGCCTGTCGGCAAGCAGCCAGCGATTTTCGAGCCGATGGCGCCAGCCTTCGTTGCCAACTACAACCAGAACGGCCGTCAGCGCTATATGCAGGTGAGCATCACCATGCTGGCGCGTAATCAGGCTGATCTGGAAGCGCTCAAAGTGCACATGCCGGTGATCCGCAACAACCTGGTGATGCTCTTCTCCGGTCAGGATTTCGCCACCTTGGCGACTCCGGTCGGCCAAGAGATGTTGCGCCAGAAGGCCACAGCCAGCGTCCAGGAAGTGGCGCAGAAAGAGCTGGGCAAAGTGGTGATCGAACAGTTGCTTTTTACTAATTTCGTACTGCAGTAGGAACACGACATGGCCGTGCAGGATCTGCTGTCCCAGGATGAAATCGACGCGCTGTTGCATGGCGTCGACGATGGTCTGGTACAGACCGATAACGCTGCCGAACCCGGCAGTGTCAAAAGCTACGACCTGACCAGTCAGGATCGCATCGTCCGTGGACGCATGCCGACTCTGGAAATGATCAACGAGCGTTTTGCCCGCTACACCCGCATCAGCATGTTCAACATGCTGCGCCGCTCGGCGGACGTTGCCGTCGGTGGTGTGCAGGTGATGAAGTTCGGCGAATACGTGCACTCGCTGTACGTACCGACCAGCCTCAACCTGGTCAAGATCAAACCGTTGCGCGGCACCGCGCTGTTCATCCTTGACGCCAAACTGGTGTTCAAACTGGTGGACAACTTCTTCGGCGGTGACGGCCGTCACGCCAAGATCGAAGGGCGTGAATTCACCCCGACCGAACTGCGCGTCGTGCGCATGGTGCTGGAGCAGGCTTTCGTCGATTTGAAAGAAGCCTGGCAGGCGATCATGGAAGTCAATTTCGAGTACATCAACTCGGAAGTGAACCCGGCCATGGCCAACATCGTCGGCCCGAGCGAAGCGATCGTGGTTTCCACCTTCCACATCGAACTCGATGGCGGTGGCGGTGATCTGCACGTGACCATGCCGTACTCGATGATCGAGCCGGTGCGCGAAATGCTCGACGCCGGTTTCCAGTCCGACCTCGACGATCAGGACGAACGCTGGGTCAACGCCCTGCGTCAGGACGTGCTCGATGTCGACGTACCGATCGGCGCCACCGTGGCCCGCCGCCAGTTGAAGCTGCGCGACATCCTGCACATGCAGCCGGGGGATGTGATCCCGGTCGAGATGCCGGACGAAATGATCATGCGCGCCAACGGCGTGCCGGCCTTCAAGGTCAAGATGGGCTCGCACAAAGGCAACCTCGCGTTGCAAGTGATCGAGCCGATCGAGCGCCGTTGAAACGGCGCTCCAACCCCCAAGCCTTTAACTGAATTTTTGCCCGCCGAGGACAAATGATGAACGACGATATGAACGCCCAGGACGACCAGGCACTGGCTGACGAATGGGCTGCGGCTCTGGAAGAAACCGGTGACGGTCAAGCTGACATCGACGCCTTGCTGGCCGCCGACGCCGCCAGCGGCTCGCGTCTGCCGATGGAAGAGTTCGGCAGCGTGCCGAAGAACAACGATCCGGTGACCCTCGACGGCCCGAACCTGGACGTGATCCTCGACATCCCGGTATCGATCTCGATGGAAGTGGGCAGCACCGACATCAACATCCGCAACCTGCTGCAACTCAACCAGGGTTCGGTGATCGAGCTCGATCGTCTGGCCGGCGAGCCGCTGGACGTGCTGGTCAACGGCACGCTGATCGCGCACGGCGAAGTGGTAGTGGTCAACGAAAAGTTCGGCATCCGCCTGACTGACGTGATCAGCCCAAGCGAACGCATCAAGAAGCTGCGCTGAGTGAAACGGTTTCTCTGGGCTCTGTTGGCATTGCCGCTGAACGTGCTGGCCGCCGAACCGTCGACCGCCACCACGGTGCCGGCCGCGACCGCGCCGATGGTTAGCAGCGGCGTGGCCGGGCAACTGACGCAACTGGTGTTCGGCCTGTTGCTGGTGCTGGGGGTGATCTTCTTCCTCGCCTGGCTACTGCGTCGAGTGCAGCAGGCCGGGCCGGCAGGCAAGGGGCAGGTGATCGAGCTGATCGGTTCACGCGCACTGAGTCCGCGTGACCGTTTGCTGCTGGTGCAGGTCGGCAACGAGCAGATTCTGCTCGGCTTGAGCCCCGGCACCATCACCGCGCTGCATGTGCTCAAGGAACCGGTCGACGTGCCTGCGACCCGTGAAAAAGCGACCCCGGAATTTGCCCAGCATCTGCTGAAAATTCTCGGCAAGGATCAGAAGGATACGAAGTAATGGGTGCGCTACGCATCGTCTTGACGCTGGCCCTGTTGCTGGCCGCGCCACTGGCGTTCGCCGCCGATCCGTTGTCGATCCCGGCGATCACGCTGGGCACCAACGCCGATGGCGCGCAGGAGTACTCGGTCAGCCTGCAGATCCTGCTGATCATGACCGCCCTGAGCTTCATTCCGGCGGCCGTGATTCTGATGACCAGTTTCACCCGGATCATCATCGTCTTCTCGATTCTGCGTCAGGCCCTCGGTCTGCAACAGACGCCGTCGAACCAGATCCTCACCGGCATGGCGCTGTTCCTGACCCTGTTCATCATGGCCCCGGTGTTCGACCGGGTGAACAACGATGCGCTGCAACCGTATCTGGCGGAAAAACTCACTGCTCAGCAAGCGGTCGAAAAAGCTCAGGTGCCGATCAAGGACTTCATGCTCGCACAGACCCGCACCAGCGATCTTGAGCTGTTCATGCGTCTGTCCAAGCGCACCGACATCGCCACGCCGGATCAGGCGCCGCTGACCATTCTGGTGCCGGCGTTCGTCACCTCCGAGCTGAAAACCGCGTTCCAGATCGGCTTCATGATCTTCATTCCGTTCCTGATCATCGACCTGGTCGTGGCCAGTGTGCTGATGGCGATGGGCATGATGATGTTGTCGCCGCTGATCATTTCGCTGCCGTTCAAGATCATGCTGTTTGTGCTGGTCGATGGCTGGGCACTGATCATCGGCACCCTGGCCAGCAGTTTTGGAGGTGTCTCGCCATGACGCCGGAAGTTGCGGTCGATATCTTTCGTGAAGCCCTTTGGCTGACCACATTGATGGTCGCGATTCTGGTGGTGCCGAGCCTGTTGGTCGGCTTGTTGGTGGCGATGTTCCAGGCTGCGACGCAGATCAACGAACAGACGTTGAGCTTCCTGCCGCGTCTGCTGGTGATGCTGGTGACCCTGATCGTTGCCGGTCCGTGGATCGTGCAGACGTTCATGGAATACATCATTCAGTTGTACAAAAACATCCCGATGGTCATCGGCTAAGCCATGCAATCGCTGCTTCAGCTGACCGACACCCAGATCAGTACCTGGGTGGCGTCGTTCATGTTGCCGCTGTTTCGCGTCGCCTCGATGCTGATGGTCATGCCGGTGTTCGGCACCACGCTGATACCGCGCCGTGTGCGCCTGTATTTCGCCGTGGCGATCACCGTGTGCATTGCCCCGAGCCTTCCGCCGATGCCGGCCGTCAGCCCGCTGGACCTGAGTGGCTTGATGTTGATTGCCGAACAGATCCTTGTCGGTGCGGTGCTTGGGTTTTCTCTGCAGCTGTTTTTCCAGGCCTTTGCCGTGGCCGGGCAGATCGTCGCGATCCAGATGGGCATGGGGTTCGCTTCGATGGTCGACCCGGCCAACGGCGTCTCGGTGGCAGTGATCGGGCAATTCTTCACCATGCTTGTCACGTTGCTGTTCCTGTCGATGAACGGCCACCTGGTGGTCTTCGAAGTGCTCACCGAAAGCTTCACCACGCTACCGGTCGGCAGCGGTCTGATGACCGCGCACTACTGGGAGCTGGCCGGCAAACTTGGCTGGGTCCTTGGTGCGGCGTTGCTGCTGGTATTGCCGGCGGTCACCGCGCTGCTGGTGGTCAACATCGCCTTCGGCGTGATGACCCGCGCCGCGCCGCAACTGAACATTTTCTCTATCGGTTTTCCGCTGACCCTGGTGCTCGGCTTGTTCATTGTCTGGGTCGGTCTGGCGGACATTCTCAATCAGTATCAGCCGCTGGCCACTGAAGCCTTGCAACTGTTACGCGAACTGGCACGGGCGCGCTGAGCCATGGCAGAGAGCGAAAGCGGTCAGGACAAAACAGAAGACCCCACGGAGAAACGTAAAAAGGACTCCCGTGAGAAGGGCGAGATTGCCCGTTCCAAAGAACTCAATACCCTTGCCGTGATGATGGCGGGCGCCGGCGCATTGCTGGTGTTCGGCGGCATGCTGGCCGAAGACCTGATGGAACTGATGCGCCTGAACTTCACGCTGTCGCGCGAAGTGATCATGGATCAGGGTTCCATGGGCGCGTTCCTGTTGCAGTCGGGCCAGATGGCGCTGCTGGCAATCCAGCCGATCATGATCACCCTGTTGCTGGCGGCGCTGATCGGGCCGATCTCCCTCGGTGGCTGGCTGTTCGCGGCCGGTTCCATGGCCCCCAAGTTCAGCCGGATGAACCCCGCTGCCGGCCTGAAACGGATGTTCTCGTTCAAATCAGTGGTCGAGTTGCTCAAGGCGCTGGCCAAGTTTCTGATCACCTTGGGAGTGGCGTTGGTGGTGTTGTCATCGGACGTCGATGACTTTCTGCGGATCGCCCACGAGCCGCTGGAGATGGCGATCATCCACAGCGTCACGCTGGTTGGCTGGAGCACCTTGTGGCTGGCCTGCGGCCTGATCATCATCGCTGCTGTCGACGTGCCGGTGCAGCTCTGGGAAGCGCACAAGAAACTGCTGATGACCAAGCAGGAAGTGCGCGACGAACACAAGGATCAGGAAGGTCGCCCGGAGGTCAAACAGCGCATCCGCCAGACCCAGCGCGAAATGTCCCAACGCCGCATGATGGCGGCGATCCCCGACGCCGACGTGGTCATCACCAACCCCACGCACTACGCCGTCGCGCTCAAGTACGACTCGGAGAAGGGCGGGGCGCCGATACTGCTGGCCAAGGGCAGCGACTTCCTCGCCCTGAAGATCCGCGAAATCGCCGTGGCCAACAACGTCATGCTCCTCGAATCGCCGGGGCTGGCGCGCTCGATCTACTACTCCACCGAACTCGACCAGGAAATCCCTGGCGGGTTGTATCTGGCGGTCGCGCAGGTCCTGGCCTACGTCTACCAGATCCGCCAGTTCCGCGCCGGCAAGGGCAAACGCCCGGATCCGCTCAAGGACGACTTGCCGATTCCGCCGGATCTGCGCCGCGATTCCTGAGGGTTACCTTTCGTCTGGAAAACCTCTGAACCTGTCAAGTCTGACAGTAGACGGCTGCGCCCGCCGAGGCTCTCATTACCATGGGAATTCTCCCGGCATTTCCCTGCATTGGTCGCTCTGATCATCTGAGACGAGTACCAGGGATCGGCGCCTGCATAAGGTTTCAGAGGAAGCAATCATGGCAGACCAGCCCTACGTAAAGTTGCAAGGTATGGAGGTTGAATTCGTTTCGGGAGTGTTGGAACAACGTACAGCCGATCGCGCAATCGGGTACACCGTCACGTTCAGATTGATTCTGGATTTCACCCACTTCAAGCAGAGGGCCAACGCCTACAGCGCCAATTATCTGGAAGTGTCGAGCAACGCGATTCGGCCGGAGCTGGAGGGGTTGGCGTACCACAATAACTACAGTGAGATTGGTGGTTCTGCAGGAAAAATCGTCTCCAGCGCGATGCTTTTCGAGCTCTTCACCGACCCGGATTTGTACCTGGATGGCTGGATCAACAATGAAATGGAGAGGCGATTTGGCAAACCGGAGTTCGTCATCGAGGAAAATGCTCTCTTGATAACGGCGCGGCAGGACTTTCGTTGGGAGGATCCGCAGCGCGAAATCAAGATCGTAGACCTTCCTATCATTTGGTTTGATTGGGCACTCACCCTCATAGAGCAGCGGACAAAAGTGTCTTGGGGACTGCCGGAGCGTACGACGCCGGTATCGGTGGTGACGTTTATGTACCCGCAGGACGAGGTCGTTGTTATCGAGGGTATGCAGTTGCTCAAGGGCGCGAAATATATCAACGGCAAAACGCTCAGCTTCGGCCCGATTACAGATGAACAGGTTTTAACCGCGTAGTGATCTGCAACCCGCCGCCCCGGTTGAAACGGGGCGGCGGGTTTTTTCTGCCTCAAGGTTATGATCGTTCCCACGCTCCGCGTGGGAATGCAGCCCGGGACGCTCTGCGTCCCTTCCAGAGCCGAACGCGGAGCGTCCGTTGAGGCATTACCACGCAGGAGCGTGGGAACGATCAGGCGTTACTGCGGCAAATCCAGATTATCCATCACCCGATTCACCGCCAGTTCGCCGAGCATGATCAGTTGCGCGATCCCCAACAGCGTCCTGCGCTGCGACGCGGGGATGAGGTGGGCGAAGTCATGGGCGATGGTTCTGGCCGAAGCGAGGGTTTCGCTGGCATCGGCCAGCAGTTCCTCGTTTTTGAAGTCGGCGGTGACGGCGTACATCCGCCGGGTTTTACGGGGCGGTGGCGTGGAGCCGGGTGGGCAGAGGTAGTGATCGAGGGCGCGGTCGGCGGCGTCGTTGAGCTTTTTTGAATCGAGGGATTCGTAGGGGGAGGTGGGGTCGGTTTCGGGCGGGTTGGGTGTTGGTTTGATCATGGTGAGACTCCTGAGGTTATGGAGCCACTCTTTCCCTGTCGCTAAACAAGTGAAGGTGGCAGCTGTACGCAGGTTAGCGAACCGGTCACAGGCACCCCGGTAGACCCAAAGGTCTCCCGCATACAGCCGCCATAACGTAATTGCGGGCGAAGAGTCCCACAACGAAGCCACGAACGCTGATGCACTGAGATGGTCCGAGTCGCTAAACCCGATCGCTGATTCGTCAGCGACCGCACCACAATAGAACCCGACCCCAAAGCGCACAAGCCGGCGGATTCTGGCGTAGCTG